>JAOZRM010000068.1 GCA_029940175.1 Candidatus Sabulitectum sp.
TTCAGTGTGGTGATACATTCGAGATGATCACCTTTGAAGACAAATGCCCTGAATGTAACATGGTGTACGGTGTTGTACCATGCCATGCTTTTGACCCTGAGAATGTAAAACCAGCGGGAATTAACTATTAAAGGAGACAATTATGAAATTCAAAGTAGATCAGGATATGTGCGTTGGCTGTGGAGCTTGTGAAGGAACCTGCCCTGATGTATTCGGACTTGTTGACGACAAATCACAGGTAAAAACTGACCCTGTTCCCGCCGAATTCGAAGCATGTGCTCTTGAAGCAGAAGAGGGTTGCCCGGTTGCAGCCATCTCGCACGAATAGGAGAACAGTTAAATGCTTATTGCCGTGCTTCAAATGGATGATCTGGAAGCTCTCAATTCTGCAAAAAGGCACCTTGAGGAAAACGGATACAACGCCGAAGTCGGCCCCTTTGCTGAATTGCCGGAAGCAGACCGTCAAGATTGGATGACACCGGAAAACGGTGGATATATTTTCTATCTTGAAAAGGAGAAATACCAGGCAGCAATGAAGATGCTGGGCACTTTCTTCGGATACACCGGTTGATTCGAGGAGAATGAGTTCTCTCTATATCACTGATCTGGATGGAACGCTGCTCAGGGATGATGGTGCCCTTTCTCCGGTATCCTTCAATATTCTGCAGGACTTACTGAAGAGAGGGATCCTGATCACCACGGCAAGTGCAAGAAGTGTTGCTTCCATACAGCACATATTCAAAGGGCTTAAGCTTGATCTGCCTGTGATTGAATTCAACGGTGCAATCATCTCAGATCTTCAATCAGGCCAGCATCTGTTTATCAACAGCATTGATCCTCCACTGGTGGAGGATATCTGCAGTGTTATTGAAAAACATGGATGCTCTCCGTTTGTTTCCACATACACCGGTGTTGAGGATCGTCTTTATTACAGCAACGTTACAAATGAGGGCGTCAAATGGTACCTCAACGATCGCAGAATTCAGAATGACAAAAGACTTCGATTCGTTGATAAGATAAGTAGTTCATTCAATGATCAGGTGATCTGTCTTAACGTGATCGGAAAACTGGAAGTTCTCACAGATCTTGAATGCGAGTTGAGAGAACGATACAGAGGATCACTTGAGATTCATTGTCTGGAGGACCAGTATTCTCCCGGTTTCTTCTGGCTTACAGCTCATGATAAAAGGGCTACAAAGGATCGTGCTGTGAAGGAACTGCAAAAACTCACAGGGCTTTCTCACAGGGAAGTGGTTGTGTTCGGTGATAATGCAAACGATATCAGCATGTTCAAAATGGCAGACAGACCAATAGCTGTCTCCAATGCGATTGAAGAGTTAAAGAAACACTCAACTCAAGTAATTGGAAGCAACAATGAAGACAGTGTTGCCCGATTCATCCAGAGTGATATTCAAAAATGATGAAGTCGTATCTTTCTCTGATTGACACAGATACATCCGGCAACCGGAATGATGTTACACCTTTGTTTGCAGACGCTAAAGCATTCAGGCAAATGGTCTCTGACCTTGCTGAGCCTTTTCTAAACGCAAGGATCGACCTTGTTGCCTGTATAGATGCCCTGGGTTTCATCCTTGGTTCTGCGGTTGCTCAGCACTTGAATGTTGGTTTGATTCCAATTCGAAAAGGCGGAAAACTCCCTGTAAAGACCGAGAACGTCAGGTTCGTTGATTATTCGGGAAAAACGAAAAGTCTGGAGATCAGAAAAGATTCACCTCTGGATAATGTCAGAATTCTACTCATTGACGAATGGATTGAAACCGGGGCTCAGGTTCGGGCCGCAATTAAACTGATTGAGAATCAGGGCGGGGTAGTGGTTTGCATCGCAGCTATAAACATCGACCGGAATGAGAAGACCGCATCATTGCGAAAGAAGTACGCGATTCATTCCTTATGCACTTGACCGTTTTTCCGTTCTATCTTAAACTGCAGGTTCAGTTTCAACAAATATGCATACGATTTTCCTGGATATGAGAATGTACATAAATATCTAATTGAAAATCAATAATTAGATGCAACACAAAACAATGTCTATTGACAAGCCTGAAATGCCGAACTAGGTTGCCCGATCATTTGAGAATGTACTTGTTAGTAAGCGCATTCAATATAGAGTGATAGATTATTGGTAATTGAGGGGTCGATTACCTGTGATTGTTGTTTGGGGTGAATTGAGGGGGCTTGAGATATGGGTTTCTGTGACAGTAGCTGTGAAAGTATTCTTGATCATATTCATGATGGTCTGTACTTTGTAAATAACAACAAGATAATTACTTATTGGAATAAAGCAGCGGAGAGAATTACTGGATTCACTTCCGAAGAGGTTGTTGGTTCATCCTGCTCAGACAATATACTTACTCATCATGACGGGAAAGGCAACAGCTTATGTGCAAACTCATGTCCTATTTCCTTTGCTATGAGAGATGAGTCTCTTGTGACTGGCGAAGTTTTTCTTCATCACAAGGAAGGTCACAGAGTTCCTGTCTCTGTAAGGATATTTCATACTACCGATTCTAGCGACAGAATTACAGGTGCTGTAAAGCTGTTTTATGACATGAGTGATCATACTACTCAGAAAGCCAGAATCAAACATCTGGAGAAACTTGCTTTGCTTGACAGCCTGACAAAACTTGCGAACAAAACATATATTGAAAGAAAACTTCATGGTTCTTTTGACGCATTCAAGCGCTACGGAACAATGTTCGGTGTAGTTTTCATTGATATAGATAATTTTAAGAGTCTCAATGGTGAGTACGGACACTTAATCGGTGATGAAGTTCTTAAATTTGTAGCAAATACATTTCTTGCTAATGCAAGGCCTTTCGACCTTTATGGGCGGTGGGGAGGCGATGAGTTTATCGGCATAATTCATGACATCGACGGTAATGATCTCTGGGTACTGGGAAACAGATTGCTATCTCTTGTGGAAAGTTCATTCACTATTCATGATGGCAGAAAAGTGAGTGTAACGGTCTCTATCGGAGCTGCTCTGATCAACAAGAATGATACCATAAAGAGCCTGCTTGAGAGAGCAGACAGTCATCTCTATGACAGCAAATCCTCAGGAAGAAATTGTTTGACAATAGGATAATTGTTCCCCTTGAATTAGAGCATTGTTAACAAAGTACTCGATTCATTAACAGTTCTCTGAGCACTTTCAATCTCTATGAAACTGCCTTGCCAGTAGCCCCGGGTAACAATGCCCAGTTCCATCCTCTGACCAGGCTCAGTCCATCGGGGATTGTATTTTCCATTTCAATGAACGTGAGCATCCTCCAGAGAGTATTCATTGCAGGTTCTGCATAGTAGCAAGGGAAAAGAAATACATTTGACCTCCTTTGAAGTTTTCTACCCTTAATATCCCAGAATCCAAGTACTTTACAAGTCTGTGTAATGGAAGTCCTGTAATGGATGTTTCATTAGCCGCGAATGATTATCTTCCAGGAACACAATTTCTTATTTTGATTCATGGAAAACCAGGAGTATGTCTAACAATAAGTGCTGTGTATCCTGGCTGAAATGGAGTTGCTTTGATCAGCTTTGAAAATATTCACTTGAGTTTTGACGGTAAAAACGTAATACAAAACCTCTCTCTGAAAATCAATAATGGAGAAAAGGTTGTCATCTCGGGTAAATCAGGTTCCGGAAAAAGCTCTCTGCTCTCTCTCCCACTGGGTTTTGTCCGTCCAGACAGGGGACAGGTTTTCTTTGATGGAATTCCCGTTAACGAAAAAACGGTCTGGGATATCCGGAAGAAAATTGCCTGCATTGATCAGGATGTCAGTCTTGGAGATGGAACTGTTCAAGAGTTGCTTGATTTTGTCTCTGATCTAAAAGCAAACACGCATTCTGTTTTCAATGCGAAAAACCTGATGGAATTTTTCCATCTGGACATTGATCTGCTTCAGAATAGTTTAAAAGAACTGTCCGGAGGCGAACGGCAGCGAATGGCCATAGTGATAGCCATATTGTTGAATCGTGACGTGTTCTTTCTGGACGAGGTTACAGCTTCTCTTGATAAGCACTTGAAAAACAAAGTAGCAGATTATTTTCTGAGCAAGGAAGACTGTACATGTGTCATTGTTTCCCACGATCCAGTATGGCTTGATAATTCAGTGGTACGGGTTTTCGATTTTGAGGAGAAAAAATGGAAACATTAAACATACCTGTACTCTCTCTGGCTGTTGCATTTATTCTACTTATCATCCCTGTGGTTATCAGTATCAGATATGGTCTCGGAATGCTAAAAACTCTTTTTGTTTCAATTGTTAGAATGTCTGTTCAACTTGCGTTGATAGGTATCTTTCTCAAGTACTTGTTTCGGTGGAACAATCCATATGTTAACACCGGATGGATCGCAGTGATGATAATGGTGGCTGTTTTTTCTGCAGTAAGAAGCTCATCAATTAAGATCAGCAGGATATTTCTGCCTGTATTTACATCCTTTTCCGTTGCTACACTAACTGTTGTGTTCTATCTCAATACTTTCGTGATTCCTCTGGATAATGTTTTTGATGCACGATATCTCATTGTGCTGGGAGGAATGCTGCTTGGAAATTCACTCAGGGGAAACATCGTTGGTATCAGCACTTTCTACAAACAGCTGCGAACTGACTCAAAGCACTATCTCTACGTGCTCTCTCTGGGTGCATCCCGCAGGGAAGCCCTGCTACCGTATCTGCGGGAAAGTATTCAGCTTGCTCTGAAGCCCACTCTTGCATCCATGGCTACCATGGGAATAGTAACCCTTCCCGGCATGATGACAGGTGTGATACTCGGCGGGGCAAGCCCAGAGGTTGCAATCAAATATCAGATACTCATCATGATTGCGATTGTAGTAAGTACCGTTACCAGCGTTGTACTGACAATCCTGCTCACTGAACGTGTTTGTATTGATAAGTGCGGTATACTGCGCGCTGATGTATTCACCAATGAAAAATAGACTTTTTGTTACTCACCCAGCATAAGAGCATATCGCAGTGCGAGGACACGTAGCTCGGATGGTGCTTCAGGATCTTCCAGAAGCCTTCTGATTATGTTGCCCGCTCTTTCGCGGTCACCTGTTACAGACCAGGCAATGCCGGCTGCAGCCAGAACCTCAGGTCTTGGTGTTGTGGTAATCAGTGCTTCCGAGAGGTGTCTCATTGCATCTTCGGTATTGCCCTGACGCCAGGCAATGCCTGCCATGATCAGAGCAGGTGTATTTTTATAGCAGACCGGTCCAAGCAACTCTAGAGCATCGTCTGTTCTACCATCCTCCAGAAACAAAACAGCGATATTGGTAAACGGTACAGACCACGATGGATCTGTCTCTCGGGCATCTATTAGAAGCTCCATACAACCGGAGCGATCTGTTTCATGGATATCAGTAGCCATTCTGATAAGCCTTGCTGATTCCATTCTGTGCCTGGCGGCTTCTTCATACTCCTCAGGAATGGGTATTATGATCTCAGTTCCCGGGGAAGGCAGAACATCAGGTGTATAACCTGCAGTAATTGCAAGTACCGAGGCAGAAGACACGTCATCCAGTAATGCCCAGGCAAGAAACTCCCAGTAATCTCCCTGCTGCCAGGTATAACTGCAATTGGCAACGGCAGTTTCTGTCTGAATAATGTAACGTGACTGAACAACCCTTGTCTTTGTGCAGCCTGCAAGAAGTATTACCATCAAAACAGAAGCATATATTATTCTCTGCAAAAATCCTCCATGGTGGTGTGCATTGCAATATCCGCCTCTCGGGCAACAATGTCCACCTCTGAAAGAGACACTGTACCCACGGCTCTCCTTCTCATGTCCGCAGCTCCGTGGAAACCTCTGAAATACTGAACAAGATGTCCGCGAAAAATATGAAATACCTGAGGTGATGGTATGTACACCATCATCATTTTCAGTTTCTCCATAATAACAGAGTGAAGCTCTCCCGGCTCAGGATGGGGATTTCCTCCTGCAATACCTCGGAATATCCATGGATTCCCCCACGCTCCTCTGCCAATCAGCAGCCCGGTTGAATTTGTTTCGTCTCTTAACCTCAGAGCTGCCTCTACCGATGTGGAATCTCCATTGGCGATCACCGGGATTGGGGAGAGTGCTGCAATACGCCTTATTCCCTCCTTGTTCACATCACCTGAGAAGAAGTCAGTTCGGAAACGCCCATGTATGGCTATAGCGCATGCACCTGCATCCGCAACAAGTACACCGATATTGTCCGGGACAGGGTTCTCACGGGTAAGCCCCAGCCTGATTTTCACGGTAACAGGAAGATCTGTATTCTCCCTTGTTACTCTAATTATTTCCAGCAGTCTTGGGATGTCACCAAGAAGAGAACTGCCGCTGCCGCTTCTGAGAACTCTTTTTACCGGGCATCCTGCGTTGATGTCTATGAATTTAAAGCCCAGTGGGGTTACAAGATCTGATGCCCTTGCAAAATCATCTGGTTTTGCACCGAAAAGTTGTACACCTATCGGTTGCTCATCCCTGTGATATCTGAGCATCTTTTTTGTTTTCACACTTTTCCTGGATAAACCGGCAGCAGTAACCATTTCTGTCACCAGACAGGTTGCACCGAGCTTCATGCAGATCCTCCTGAAGGCTGAATCTGTTACACCGGCCATGGGCGCCATAGTAATTCCTCCGGTGTAAAATGGGATCAAGCTGTTCTCTGTGTTCATTTACTCTCCCAGAGCAGATCAGCATGGAATGAACTTCTTACCAGAGCTCCACTTGCAACTCCGGTAAAACCCATTTCCAATGCCTTTTTTTTCCAGGTCTCAAACTCTACCGGTTCAACATATCTTACCACCGGCATGTGACTGGAGGTAGGTTGCAGGTACTGGCCTATAGTAAGCAGTGAAACACCGCTGTTCCTGAGATCCTGAAGAGATTCCTCCAGATCACCTGTTTCCTCACCCAGGCCGACCATAAGTCCACTCTTTGTGGGAATGTCAGGTGCAATTTCTGAAAAACGCCTTAGAACTTTTAATGACTGATTGTAAGAGGCAATGGGGCGAAGGTCTGAAAACAGTCTTCGAACGGTTTCAATGTTATGGTTAAAGACGTCTGGTCTGCATTCTGCAATGGTTCTCAAGGCAGCTTCATTTCCGTTAAAATCAGGGGTTAGAACCTCAACTTTTACCCCCTTGATGGCATTTTTCAGCTCGATCACAGTTCGTGCAAAATGTTCCGCGCCGCCATCGGGCAGATCATCTCTGGTCACCGATGTAAGAACCACATACTTCAGGTTCATTGCTGCAGAAGCTTTAGCAATTCTCTCCGGTTCACCGGGATCCGGGGCTGGAGGGGAGACCTGATTCCTTTCAATTGCACAGTATGCGCAATTTCTTGTACAAATTGAACCCAGAATTAGAAATGTTGCGGTGCCTCTTTCATAACAGTGACCCCTGTTGGGACACCTTGCTTCATTGCACACAGTATTCAACTTATTATTTGTGAGTATCTTGCGAACTTCACCCGCTGCATGGTTGCCGATCGTGGGCATTTTCAGCCAGTGGGGTTTTTTAGTAATTTTCAATGATGCGAGACCTTTCATGAACTGTTTCCTCAAGTTGGGGAAGATTGCCTGATAGATAATGGTCAGGGACTACAGCGCTACTAATTGCAAATTGCTCATGGAGACTCTCGGCAAGGATCTGGGGTGTGATCCCCGGATTATACTCGAGAACTGCACCTACACCGCCACGAAGCAGTTTGCGCATACTTTCTTTTCGCGTTGAGGACACCGTTGAAGGAAGATACTCCACCACCATTGCCTGCTGGTTGGTAAAAATGATCGATCCGTGCTCGATGAATACACCATGGCTTCTGGCCTGTGCGCTTCCAACCAGCTTTCTGCCGTCGGTTGTCATGATCTCAGATCGTCCATGAGAGGTAAAGCATGGATTAAACTCTCTGCCGGAAGAAACAAGTTCTCTTGAAGAACTATTCAACATCGCAGGGATGCCTGATCTTCTTAACCCTTCTGTAAGTAGATGAGCAACCTTCTCAAGACTTTGTGAAATAGATCCGCTTACAAGCGGATGATCTTCCCGTGCAACCAGCGAATAGGTTAGTTCGTGACCGTGCCATACAGCTCGGCCACCGGTTGGTCTTCTCACAATGTGATACCCATCCTGAAGCAGCCTTTGTACATCCACTTCCTTTTCCGGTTTCTGAAATCGACCGATTGAAAGACAATGAGGCGCCCACATATAGGTTCGGAATATGGCCCGGGCTTTTCCACTCTCAACTAATTTCATTGAGCACAGGTCAACCGCCATGTTCACAAAACCGGACTGTAAAGAATCACGGATAGCCAGGGTTTTCATTATCTTTATCCTTTCATGGAGAACAAGTAATATAATTCCAGTTGTGCTTACGTCCGTCATGGCACTGCGGGAACCTTGAACCATATATCGTGTATAGGGGTTTGTATGAGAAAAACACTATTGATACTTGCTGTGCTCGCCGGATTTTCTGCTGCGGGTGTTTACAGGGATTCAGGGATCGGTCTCTTTCCATTCCTCAAGATGGATGTTGGAGCAAGAGTTGCTGCTCTGGGCGGAACTGGAGCTGTAAACGGAAATGAACTTGCAATTTTCACCAATCCTGCACTTCTTGCTGGCAGGGAAGCATCTATTTCCGCAGGGCATAATCAGTGGTTCGGTACTACCTCCCAGAACTATCTTGCTGCTGTTTCTCAACTTGGCAGCTTTTTTGCAGGATCCATCGCTTTAAGATCAGTTTCGACTACTGGAATTGAGTACAGAGAAACACCGTCTTCCAATCCTGTGGATACATTCAATGCAACTGATCTGTCTGTGAATGGTGCCATCGCCGCCAGACTTGGCCGCTTTGATGCTGGTCTGGGCTTCAAGGTAATACACGAGAAGATCTGGCTGGAATCTTCCAGCGGCTGGGCAGTCGATCTTGGATTCAACTACCATCCACACCCATCTCTCGTGTTCACCGCAGCCTATCTTCATTCTGGACCGTCAGTAACCATGGATGAAAAAGACTTCCGGTTTCCCCGCACATGGGTTTTTGCTTCAAAATGGAACGGGCACATTCCCATTGGTGAGCTCTCCGTTTCCGGCCAGGTAATGAGACCTCTTGATAACAGAACCAACGCCGGTCTTGGTATAGAGCTCAGTCCTTTACACTGGGCATCTCTCAGAGGCGGATGGAAATTCAGTGACGACAGTGGGAATCTTACTGCAGGAGCAGGTCTCTCTGCAAAGAACTGGTCTTTTGACTATGCATTTGTTCCTGGTAATTATTCCCTTGGTACAACGCACCGTTTTTCGCTTTCTCGATCGCTCTGAATCATGAAAATTCTGCTGGTGAACGATGACGGGTTCAATGAACCCGGTTTAAAAGCACTTGAAAATGCTCTTTCAAACCATGAAACTCTCACTGTAGCTCCTTTTCATCATCACAGCGGTGCCAGTATGTCTCTCAATTTGTATTCACCACTTACGTTAAGAGAGCATGGCTCAAACAGATATTCAATAGAAGGAACTCCTGTGGACTGTGTGAAGCTTGCTCTCAGCGAGTTGATTGCAGGCAACCCTCCGGATCTTGTGATATCCGGAATAAACCCCGGAGCCAACGTAGCCAACAATACATGGTACTCCGGAACGGTTGCCGCTGCAACTGAGGCAGCTTTCTGGCGTATACCTGCAATCGCTATCAGTCAGGAGTACTCATCATCAATCAAACCGGATTTCGACCTTGCATCCAAGGTTATCAAGAAGGTTGTTGACAACGATTTGTACAAAATGATAGAGCCTGGAAAGCTTCTTAACATTAACGTGCCTTCCAAACCTCATGGTGGATACAAAGTAACCACTGTAGGTACTTTCGCCAACGAAATTCCCTTCACGCGGCATGAAAATGGTGATTCTTATCGTTATGGTCCTTACGAGATACAGGCAGTACGTGAACTGTCTGGAACTGATGTGCATGCACTGCAGAATGGACATGTGAGCTTC
Source organism: Candidatus Sabulitectum sp. (assembly GCA_029940175.1). Lineage (GTDB taxonomy): Bacteria > Fermentibacterota > Fermentibacteria > Fermentibacterales > JCC-6 > Sabulitectum. The sequence goes on from JAOZRM010000068.1 coordinate 10,002, forward strand.
ACTCTTCTCTCTTCCATTCGTTCCACCGAAGTACCCGCTGCGGAAATGAGACAGTGGTGTTCACAACAATCCTGACGGCATTTCTTCTTCTTGTCTCTCCTGATGCAGTGCATCTTCTTCACTCTGTTGAAGTTACATTCGAAGCAGATGGATCAGTAACAGAGCATACAAAAGCTGTGATTATTCCGCTGACTGGTAGAGGTGTTCAACAATATTCTACCATGAGCGTTGCGTTCAGGAATGGCATGGAAGACGTGGAAATATTGCAGGCAGATGTAATTCACTGGCGTGGAGGCAGAGGAAGTGGAACTGCGACAATATCAACTGGTCCTCACAGGATTCTATCCAGAACCAACAGACTGGAATCTTCTCTCAGGGAAACCATGCTGCAAATGCCCGGTCTTGAAGTAGGAGATACTGTTAAGGTTGAGATTCTAAGAACAATTCATTCACTTCCCCTTTCAGATGTCTACAGCTATTCATTCTCACCGGTTCTCAAGGACAGTGTGGTACGCTCTGTTTTCCAACTGCAGAATAATTCTGATATTCAACTTTTTACCAGTGAACCAGGCAATTTCTGGGAATTCTGGAATCTTTCTCCAGCGCCTTCTCATACACTTGCAGCATTTGATCCTCCACTGATCTCCATCGCTACCGGTACCCCTGTAGTGCTCTCTGCTCAGGCTTCAGAAGCTCTTGATGATCCACAACATTCCCAATGTGAAAGGCTCGACGAGATTGTAGGCTTGACCAATGCCGACCCAGGAGCTCTCAGGGTATGGGTTGCAGAGAATATTAACTACACAGGAGCCGATGCTGGAGTGTGGCCGGGCTGGTCCCCCAGATCTCCTGAGGAAACCCTTGAAGATGGTTCAGGAGTCTGCAGAGACAGGGCAGTTCTTCTCACCTGGCTGCTTCGCAAGGCTGGATACGACGCTTACCCGGCACTTGCAAGTACTGTGGGAGAGACACCTCCTGTTGTTGATGCAAGAAGTTTTGATCATATGATCACTGTATACAGAAACCCCACTGACAATTCCTGGGAGATCCTTGATCCAACACCCCGGGGCATTCCAATAACCTCCGGGGCCAGTTTTGGTCTCCGCGGAACTACGTATCTACCAATGATCCCCGGGGGCACCGGACTCCAGATCATACCTCTGAACGGCTGGAATGATACCTTGAGAATTTTTCTGTCCGGCGAGCTTGATCTGGAAGAGAACCTTATCACAGGCAATCTGCATGCAGTAAGCAATGGTGTACCGCTTGAACTGATAACTACGCTTTTCTCAAGGTCAGCACCCCACACCAGGAACGAGATGTTCAGACGTTTCTTTGGGGCGATCCGATGTGATTCCGTTTCCTTTGACGGGGAAGAGGCAGTTATTCACGGAGAGTGGAAAGTTTTCACTAACGGTGAATTTCTTCTTCTGCCGGGCCTCAGAGAGATATCTCTGCCCGGTTCCCGAACTGCTGCCATGCTTTTACCATGTCCTCCCGATTCCTTTGTGATTGATGCCCCTGCTACCGAGATTCTCACAGTTTCTCTCCGTGGACTTAACTCAGGGACTCAACTTCCCGTGTCAGTTTCTTTTAATGGATATTCATGCGAGATGGATTTCGAATTTGGAGAATTGATCTACACTGAGATCGCGGATATTACAAATTCAAACACTGATATCCTTAACACTCTTCTTGTAAGGTCAGGTACCTCTGCCAGAACTCTGGTGTTGCCATGATGATCTCTTCACTGATTCTGATTGCTGGAATCCTTTCTGCGCCTTCCAGATACACTTCTGTTGACGTGGAAATCAACTGGAATGGCTCCCAGAGAGAAACCACTGTACACTACAGGGCAATTGCCGGAGATGACGGCAGATTCCTCAGGGTAACAAGGGATTTCGATCCAGAGTACATGGATATTGAAGTTCTTAACTCAAGCTATGGTTTCCCCGGCCAACCGAGGGACGTTCCAGAATGGGCCGTTGATACTCTTACAGGCAGTGAAGGATGGCCACGGGCTCTGGTAATTGCTTTCCCAGGGTTGCGACCTGGGATGATAATGGAATGGACATTCCGTGTACGGGATTCCGGACAATTGGCGGAAAAAGGCTTGTTTTACGCCTATATTGCAGATGGAGAACCTGATACAATATCAGTAAGCTGCCCTGATATCGACAACTTGGCAGTGGGGCAAATAGGATTTACCGAGACCACAAGAAGAAACAGAAGGACATTCTCATCGATTGATGAAGAATACAGGGAGCTCTGGCTTTCAACCGCCTCCGGGTGGGAAGAAGTGCTGGGCATTCTCCTGGAATCTTCCAGAGTTTCATCAATGGAAACGCCACCAGATCTGAGAGAAGCGGCTATTGAAGCCGGAGCTGCCGGTGCCCTTCCCCGAATGAGGATCTCACGGGGACGTGTTCTTATCACAGAATCTTTGCAATTAGTTCCACTACCCGGTGGAGATGCCGGTTTTGCAGTTCGTTCATTGCAGGAAATACTTGATTCAAGAAGAGCAACCCCTATAGAAGCTGCCACTCTACTTTCTGCCATGTGCAGGGTAATGAGTGTGGACGCACCTGTTATACCTGCAACAGACATACTTCCGCTTGTTCCATCACCACTGGGTTTCTACAGGTTCTTTATCCTGGCTGACGGAGAGCTTGAGGAGCCTTCTGAATACCTCTCGCCAGCTGGCTGGGTGGATGCTCCAGATACTCTCTGGCTTCTTCTACCAGGAGGAATTCTGGCTGAGATGCCGCCGGTGGAGGAGTCAGAAACAGGTACCGAAGAGTGGGATATTTCTCCTTCCCGTGGTGACTTTACTCTTTCTATCCAGACTGAAGGTGGCTTCGACCGCGAGCTCCGCAGAAAACTCGCAGGTATGAACACCGAGGATATTCTGCTTACGATCTCAGACTGGTTCCGGTTTTCTTCAGTTTACTTTTATCCAAAATCGGTGGAGCTTTCAGATCTCTTTGATCTCACAGAACCAGCCTGGATCATTGTCCGTGGAGTAGTTCCACCGGCAGGAGATAACTGGATGGAAACCGCTCCTTCACTGAACTGGAGCTGGGAGGGTGTGATCACCAGAGACTACGTGAATGTTCAATTCGGTAACGGTACCATAAGCAGATGAAGAAAGAGTATGTGATATTTTTCATTTTGTTCGTTCTTGGTATTGCATTCAGGTTTATCTCATTTAGTGAGCTTGGATGGTTTTTCGGCTCAGACCTGCATGTGGATGAAATTACCTATACAAGGGGAGATTCTCCTCCGTTCGAAAGACCCCCGGCCACTTACCTGCTTGCTGGTATTCCCGTAAAGACAACTTCCCTGAGATTCGTATTCACCACGATCTCATTGATCCCGGCTCTTGCGCTTTTCCTTTTCAGCAGGAAGAGCAGGAGAAACTCCATTCTTGCAGGAGTTCTTGCTCTAGAACCAACTCTTGCTTTCTCAGGGCTTCAGATACTGCCTGCAGCGCCTGCGGCTGCTTTTCTGGCAATAGCACTTATCGCAGGCAGACATCGTCCTGTGCTGCTTGGATGGCTTGTGGGCTGTGCTGCTTTGTTCCGGGGAGAGATTCTTCTCTTCCTGCCGATCTCAATATTTTTCATTCGTCCTTTTAAGAGATATCTAAACTCGGCTTCAGGAGTTCTGATTGCAGTTCTTCCAGTTCTGATCATCAACCTTAGTTCTGGAGGACA
>JAOZRM010000069.1 GCA_029940175.1 Candidatus Sabulitectum sp.
AGGAGAGTTCCCTTTCCATTAGTGAATTAAAGCTCTTTGCAACAGCAAAAAGTGCCGGTCGAACCATCAACTTCCGGGGTCTCCCCCATACTGTTGAAATAATACAAAATGTCTCCTGGGAAAAGGGCATGATTATTTTGGGAGCAACGTCTGCAGAATCAGCCAGAGAGTGGGTTCCCAAAGCGCTGGCTGCAGGAGCGTATGTCATTGACAATTCATCCGCCTACAGAATGAAAGACGATGTGCCTCTTGTTGTACCTGAAATAAACCCGGAATCCATAAAGCCGCATCACAGACTCATAGCAAATCCGAACTGCTCAACTATTCAACTTGTAATGGCTTTGGCTCCACTCCATGGTATTGCGCCTGTTGAATGGATTTCCGTTGCAACATACCAGTCAGTTTCAGGAAGCGGCAGAGATGGTATTGATTCCCTGAAAAGGCAGGAATTGAAGGATCCCCAGGTTGACTCCATTCACAGGAATGTTGTTTGTGAGATCGGACCACCGGAGTTATCCGGCTACACAGGCGAGGAGATTAAACTGGTTTTGGAAACTGCGAAAATTCTTGGCGTAGATTTTCCCGTATACCCTTCCTGTGCCAGAGTACCTGTAATGATTGGACACACCGAATCTGTTACAATCAAGTTTGCGAGAAATGTTACTGCCGGTGAAGTAATTCAAACTCTTGAAAAAGCGCCTGGTGTCCTGGTCAGCCACCTTGGCTGCCAGCCTGTTGCAGTGGAGGGTATGGACCACACTGTTGTGGGGCGAGTCAGGAATCACCTGACAGAGAAGAGTATCATTCAATTCTGGATCACCGCAGACAATGTCCGCAAGGGAGCAGCTCTGAATGCCGTTCAAATTCTGGAATTGATCGCAAAAAAAAGTACCGGCCCTGCATAAGCAGAGCCGGCAATTTACTTAGGACTATCTGTTAGAGATCCAGATCGCTGTCGTCCAGCAGATCGAACTCGTCATCTAGAGTCTCATCCTCATCAAGGGCTGCACCACATTCCTCACAGAAAAGTTTCTGAGGAGGGTTAACATGTGCACAGGATGGACATTTGACGCTGTCATCATCTTCATCTGCTTCATCGTCCAGATCAAGATCATCATCAAGATCAAGTTCGTCGAGACTGTCATCGTCTGCTTCTGGCTTTTTCTTGGATTTTGATGGTGCCCCCTTGCCTTGTGTGGCATCTTCAACATCCCTGAGTACCTTTTTCAGGTCGCCCAGTTCAGAGCGGAAACCATCAAGCTCATCTGCTGTGCTGTTTCTCTCGCTTGTGGCAGAATCCAGCTCTTTCTGGAAAGAGGGATCATTCTCGTCATGTTCTCTAAGTCTGGCCCTTATCTGAAGTTCTTCAACAAGATCCGATTCACTCTGATGCTTCTTCTCAAGGTCGTTGATCTTTTTAGTAAGATCGCTGACCTTTCCCTCTAAAGATCCCTTTTCAGCACCAAGTTTTCCCAGAACCTCGTTGAGCTGGTCGTCGTAGTCACCTTTAATTCTGGAGTAAACCCTCTGGTTTGTCTCCACCTTCATGATCTCAAGATTGGACAACCTTTCAGAAAGCTCAGTCCGTCTTGCAAGGAGATCCTGTATCTTCCTTTCGAGCGCCATTACCCCTCCGTTTCAAAGTGCATATTATTTCCTCACGATACCATACGATGCATTATCTTTCTTCATTTTCCAGCCATTGTCAAGGAGAGGATCACAGAGGCAATAGAAACCAGGGGATCGCGCCCTCTCTTCAAGCCATAATCCGCTTCGGCGAAAGTCTCTAGTATATCTGAAGTTGCGTGGGTTGATCGTCTAGTGGCATACTCCTCTACACTTCTCCATCTGAACTGTGGAATACCCAGTTTTTTTGCTGCCACCTGCGACGGTATCCCTCTTTGGAGTAATTCTCTTGCGCTTGCCACCTGCTTCCACTGACTGTAAAGAAGAGCCAGCAATCTAATAGGCTCTTCTCCCGAGTTCAGAAGCAGGGACAGAGACCTCATTGAAGCTCCCCTCTTCCCTGACAGTACTTCTCCACAAAACTGAAAGGCAGTGGTTTCCTCAAGGCCTTTCACTGCTGCGTATACACCAGTAGAATCTACAGAAGCTCCCTTACCGTGAAAAAGACCGATCCGGGCAATTACATCGGCCATTCTTTCCAGTTTGCCAGATGCAATGGTTTCTGCTGCCTGAGATCCATCTCTGGTAAGGGTGATTCCCTCTTCTGCAGCAAAGATCCTGGTCCACTTCCACATGGAATTAGCAAATGGTTCCCAGCAGGTAAAGCCAGTTCCTGCGGATTCCAATCTGGTCATAAATGCGTTTGACGGTTTTCGTCCAGCTGTTCTACAAAAAAGAATGTGGTCGAAGCTGCCGGCCACAATCTTTTCAAGCTCACTTTTCTGGGTCTTTGTAAGCTTATCAACATCACCGATCATCACTAGTTTTCCAGGGCTGAACAGTGATCCTTCACTGAATAATGCGCTGAGACTGATCTCACTCAAATCATCGGGCATAAGCCTCACTGGCTCCAGTGACAACGCTGTACCCCTGCGTCTGAGTGCACTAAGAAGTCGGGTGGACTGGCAATACTCATCACCCGAAACGACAAAAGAATCCCCTGGAGAAGCTGACTCCATTTTTTTCATCATGGCATCAAAGTTCTTAATAATCAATTCACGACACCCCTCGGGTCTTGCCCCTTGAATGGCATTTTGTTTATTTTCCACCCTCAATTTAACAGAAAGGGTCCTTTAATGTTAACCTGGTTCAGAAACAATGCAAAGATATTCCTTATTGTCATCGTTGTCATCTTCGTGGGAATGATCTTTCTTGAATGGGGCCGCGGTGGAGTTCAAAGCGTGGAAGCTGACAAGCTGGTTGTTGGCACAGTGAACGGCAACGGACTTCAGCCTGCTTCGTATGATTTTGTCAGGGATGAAGTTTACAGCGGCTTGAAAAGTCAGATGCAGCGGATGGGAGATCCAGACCCGGAGAATCAGCTGGCATTGATGTTCAACGACATAAACAACACGGCCTTTGAAATACTGGTGGACAGAACACTTCAGAACGAATACCTGAGGCTTCTCGGGTGGGAACCGGTGAGATCTTCACTGGCGGAACCGCTTCTGAGAACACAACTCAGAATGGTTGGTATCGAAGATCCCGACGCCTACATGAAGGAATACGAGAATGATCCAAACTACAGAACAACTCTTTATCAAGTAGTTGCTCAGGCAGACAGGGCAATGTTTGATGGAGCTGTATTACTGGAAAATATGATATCTGCCAATGAAGTTGAATTCCTTCTTAGCGACGTGATGACTTCTGTAACTGCCAGATATATACCTTTCAGATCTGCACCGGAACTGCCATCTGAAGATGAGCTCAGAGAGTTTTACGATGCAAACACCGATCTTTTCGTTACATCTCCAGGTGCCAGGATAAGATTTGCGACATTTGGGATTCAACCGGCTGACGAAGATGTTGAGGCCACTCTGGCAATGGTGGATTCTCTTGCTATCTCCGGCGCTGGAATGCCCGATACCTTCGCAGTGACCAGAGAGCAGCTTGCAGGATTTTCCGGATGGAACATTGACCTCTCTCCCGGAGATATTTCTCAGCCGTTCATCGCTGCTTCTATGAATCAGAACTCCATGAGAGCCTGTCACTCAGTAGAGCTTTTCTCCGTTGGAATAGCTGTTGATGACACAACAGGCAGCAGTGATACTCTTACATTAGTACACTGGGAGGTACCACTTTACCCCGGTTACAGAACTATCAGGGCAAACTTCTGGGACCTTGAAGAAAAAGCCGAGGAGATTCTGGCAACAGAGTTTCCAGTGCACAACCAGCAGTCTCTTGTGGACTACGGAGAGATGGTTGTCAATCTTGAGTCTGTTCCAACAGCTGATCTGCCTCAATCACTCATTTCTTTTGCTACTGATTCCATCTGGATGGACAGCATTGGTCCGGTATTCTATGTACCGAGCATTTCCACAGGTTACCCGGCTCTGATGGTTGCAAGAAAACTTGAGGAGATCCCAGGAGGGCAACTCACCTTCCAGGAAGCTCTTGAGAGCAACATAATCCTTCTTGAGCTCTATACTCAAAGACAGGCTGATGAATCTCTCGCCCTGGCTGTCAGCGCTCTTGCAGACATCAGAAGCAATGATTACGGTCTTACTTCCTGGGCTGAAGCAGAATCTCTGGAAGTTTATGATACGCAGCAGTTCACCCCGGTTTCAGTAAGACAGTGGGCAGGATCCGAGGAGGCTTCCTACAGAGGTCTGCTTGGCTGCGAAGATTTTGCCGATGCTTCCATTATGGCTTCTGAGTACACGGTTATAGGACCTTTCAGCAACAACGGAGTTTCATACCTTGTAGAGATTGTCTCACGGGCAGAAGCACAGATACCGGAGAGTGGGCCACAACTGGCCGGCTTCTACCTATCCGTGCAGAACGGTCACCACCAGCTCTACTCCAGCAGACTCATGGAGTCCATTAGAGCCAGTGCCGATATTCACGATCAGAGAGTCCAGTACTACAACACAATGGATTCACTCAGAGCTGGTTATGTAGCTACCCAGGAAGCACCGCTGTAATCAGATAAACAATTTTTCCGGATAAACAGTCAGCCCCTGCCGAAAGGCGGGGGCTGGTTACTTTAATTCCTGCTATTCAATTTCCAACCGGATTTTGCTATACTACATGAACAGATAAAACATGAAGGGAGTTTCTGATGTTTCCAGCTATCCTGATCGCAGCATTAACCTTACTTGTTGATCAAGTACTACCCACTCCTCTTCAAGCTCCCCCTTTCGAATCCACAACAAATGGTGTTTCTGAAATTGATGTGCCTGACCTTCAGTTGCTGGAATCCATTCCAAACACAATCGCAGATTATGACACATGGTTCGAAGCACTACCCGGAATATGGCCCGGAGCCACGTTCCATAATGGTGGCGTTAATGATGCAGTGCGCGGCAATCTGCCGCCTGACCTTATTCCATCAGTTCTTTACGCTCCCGGCAATACAGTTTTTCACCTGTACCAGATAGTCAACTCTGCAGACTTCGTCATTGCTTTCTATGGATCACCCCCTAACACATTCGGGGTAATTCTTGATCCGGACATCCTGGTTCTAATGGACAAAGACACTTACAAAATAGTTACTGTTCTGGATTTTCTGATGTATGCCTATGACCATGAAGATACCTCAATGTATGAGATGCAGTTCACATACCAGGCACTTAAGTGGGCAGAGGTTGAGAATGGTGTTCTTTATGTATCCAATGCTCATAGAACGTATGCGGAGAGTTCCAATGGAAGTAACGGGTACATAACAGCAATCGACATTCAGACAAATGAAATTATCTGGAGAAGCCAATCACTTGTTTCCAACAGTGAGAATTTTCTGCTTCTTGAAGAGATAATAATTTCCGGTTACGGTTTCACAGATGAAGATGATTTCATCTACATCCTTGACCGTTCAACCGGTGAAGTTATTGCCTCAATCCCTGTACCATCATCTCCGGACTACTTCTTTTATCAAAACGGCAGGGTTTATGTAAATTGCTATGACACCGAATTGATTTTCTCTCTGAACTGAAGAGACAACCGGCACACACGGGGTCGGTGCCGGACTCTAACGTTTCTAGAGCTTATCGTCCTCTACAGAATCAAGCCACTTGGATACAGGTTCCATTATTCTCCCGATTGTTCCATCTGCAAAAGGATTTTTAAGCCCGGCAGACTTGACCAGTTCAGAAAAACATCGGCTGCCGCCGAGATCACACAACCCAAGGTAATCAGTCCACGCTTTATCAAAGTCAGATCGGCTTTTTCCCCAGAACTCAAGAGCACAAACCTGTGCAAGTGTGTAGTCGATGTAGTAGAACGGATCCTCGAATATGTGCCCCTGCCTGAACCAGAAACCGCCTTCATCCAGAAAACTGTTGTCTCCATAATTTCTGTGCGGCAGGTATTTCCGTTCAATATCTCTCCATGCTTTTCTTCTCAGGGCAGGAGAAACCTCTGGATTTTCATAAACCCAGTGCTGAAATTCATCTACAGCAACACCGTATGGAATGAATAACACTGCCCCTGCCAGATGGCTGAACTTATACTTATCCACATCTTCAAGGAAAAAGTTTTCCATCCATGGCCAACAGAAGAATTCCATACTCATGGAGTGAATCTCACAAGCTTCAAGAGTCGGGAAGTAATACTCAGGAACCTCAAAATGCCTGGAGCGGTATGCCTGAAAGGAATGTCCTGCCTCATGGGTCAGTACATCAACATCACCGCTTGTTCCATTAAAATTGGAAAAAATAAACGGGGCCTGGTGATCCGGCATGTACTCACAGTATCCTCCACCTGCCTTACCCCTGCGGGTAACAAGATCGGTCAGTTCACAGTCAAGCATGAAGTTGAAAAACTCACCGGTGGCAGGCGACATCTCATTGTACATAACCCGACCATTTTTCTTGATCCACTCCGGATCTCCCTTCGGCACAGCATTACCGGTGAGGAAATGAAATCCCTCATCATGATACTGAAGAGACCCAAGAGCAAGCCTCCTGGCCTGTCTTTCACGCAGGCTTGTAGCAAGGGGAACAATTTTTTCGTGCACCTGTCTCCGGTAATTAGCCACCATACCGGCATTGTAATCTGATCTCCCAAGCCTTGCATAAGCCAGTGGAACAAAACTCTTAAATCCAAGTTTCAATGCAATCGAGTGACGAAGGTGAACAAGTTTGTCGTAGATCTCATCAAATTTCTCACAATTTTCCTCATAGAAATCACTTACAGCTTTTACTGCTGCAAGTCTTACGGCACGGTCTTCAGACTGGGTAAATGGTTGCATCTGAGAAAGATTTCTCTGTTCTCCCTGAAATGAAATGGATGCACTTGCTTTCAATTTAACATAGCTGCTGGTCAGCTTGTTCTCTTCCTGTAGATCTGAAAGAACAGCAGGATCAAATGTTTTCATCTGAAGCCCGGCAAGTTCAAAAAGCTGCTTGCCCCAATTCTTCTCAAGAGAAGCTCTGAAAGGAGAAGTCACAAGTGCTGTGTAGAACTCACTCTTCAATCCCTCGTATACAGGTCTGAGCTCATCAAGAGCATCATTCTCGGTATCGTAAAACTCATCATTGGTATCAATGTCATGCCTGATCTGCCCGATAACGACCATTGTTTCAAACCTGTTCCGAACAGCATTGATCTCCGCCATCAAAACATTCTGCTCTTCCGCAGAATCAGCAGCAGAGAACCGTGAGATCAGCTCTCTCACTGTTTTCGCAAAATCATCTCCGTCAGGCCTCTTGTATTCAAAATCACTGAATTTTTTCATTATGACTCCCGTATGGTTTTGGTGCTGTTGCTGGCAGAATTATAGGGATAAGCCCCCCTTCATTGCAAAACCTTACCTGTCCGATCTTGCTGCAAAGAAGACAAGGGTACAAAGAACAATAACAAGTCAGCCCCTGCCGAAAGGCGGGGGCTGTTCCAATTCACAGCGATTCTATCAGGTTTCTCGGTATCTGTGTTCCAAATTTGGTTTATAATGACCTCCGCTTATAGGAAATGTGAGGAAAGTCGAGCACCTCTAGAGCCCCTCTACATGGGTGTTTGGGAAGGCTTGTTTTGAAAGATAAAGAAATGGCCGGCGAACAGCTTGAGAGTTGGAACACTTTTGTCTGTTGGCTGAGTACTATCACTTATTAATTACACTCCTTATTAGCAATCAAACATATAAATTACCGTCCCTAAAAGTCATCCGAAAAAATGCAAAACCATTAATCCCACTTATCAGTTAGCTGGAATATCTCCAGTAATAGGTAAAATCCAAAGACTACTCCGTCTTCTGCATAATTTCATCAGCGCTTCTCTCTCCTATTGACATCTTACCCCCCCCCTTGGTAAGATATGTCTACAATAAATGTACACTAATAGAATTTGAACCATCAAACCTATAGTTCATTTAGCATATATGCTGGAAAGGAAGCTAATGTCAGCTATTTCATGACGGGAAGTATTTTGATATCATTAGAGAATAAGGATATCGAATTATACATTTCAAATTGAATGGAGAAACGGAATGCTTTACAGAACAGGAAGAACCAGGTCGAATACTTTACAGTTAGCGATAATACTACTGGTAGCAACTTCAGCTGGCGCAACCGGAATAATGGACAGAGCACAGGCGATAGCTGGACATCTGAGATCACAGGAGTTCACCGCAGAAGGTTTCGATGTGGTTGAGCTTTTCAGGGCAGAAACCACCGAAGACCTTGAAGCAGCAGTGTCATACGGCTACCCGATGCCGTGGCTGGCAGAAATCCTTGAAGACGAAACAATTCCCGAAGATGACAGGTACTGGCTTGACTGCCGTATGAGATCAATCTTTGCGCAGGATCTTCATCTTTTCTTCGACCGTGATGGTAACAGGATTTCTGTCGAAGCTGACTTCATCATTCCAGGTGAAGACTACTGGCGTGAACACCTGATGGTAAACCCAGTCGGACGAACTGACGTTCCAGACAATCTCCGCCCTACAAGTGCCAGTGCCGACCCCGGTTATATTTTAGATAGGTTTGGCAACAGAGTGGGAGAACTAGCAGAAGTCTTCAGGAGCGTTACTCTATCCAGGGATGCTACCATTGCGGCAGTTATCAGCGGCAGGGAAAGGGAGCCTCTTGCCTGCTTCATGTATCCTGACGGCACATTCAAAGAAGTTCCCTTACCGCAACAAGGCAGGTTTCAATCAGTTGTCAGTGCTAATGGAGAGGTGATCGTTTTTGAATGCGTCAGCCCAGTTGGCACCCGTGATCCAGTTACCTTTGAACCAACAGGTGTTGTTGGAGAGGCCTACTTCTATGATACCAACGGTAATCTGTTGAATCGAGTTTCTCCTCCTGCGATTTTCAGTGGCTTTGAGCGGTGCAAACTATCTTCAGATGGCAGATATTTCTGCGGTGGTCTTTCCACTGGTGAGTTGTTCTTAGTAAATTCACTGTCAGGATATACTGGAGAATTAATTCCGGTAAGCGAGGGAGGACTTGGCAGAGGCGTGTTTAACTTCAGCCCTGATGGTGACTATATCTGCGGAGGAGGTCACTCTTCGGGTGTAATAAAGAACCTTTCAAATTCTACGCTCACATGGGAGTCAAATTCCCGCAATAATAATTACGATCTTACAAGACTCCGTTGCTCAAATGGAGCAGAATGTATTGCCAACGTCACAAGGCATGGTCCATATACAGATTGCTACTTCGAGCTTGAGGTTTTCATCGATAATCAACTGATCTTCAGGAACATCGCTGAAGAACGCTACAACGAAGAAACCGTTGTCTCTCCAAATGGCCACTTCCTTCTTTCTCAAAGAGACGATGTGAGAACAGGAGATTCCGGAATTCCTACAGTAATCAGACATATCAGAAGGGAGAACTCAGAATGAAACTCCAAGCAATAAGTATTCTGATTACTCTTCTGATTATCACTGCTTTTCCTGGAACGGGTTTCAGCAATGATCCAGCAGAAGATACTCCATGGCCAATTGGTTTCAACGCAGGAGAAATGAACATTTCCAGAACTCTGATGAACTCATATGGAGATCTCAATGGATCCTGGTTGTATTCAGTGTTCCATGCTGGTATTGATATTGACGCCACAACTGGCTCTCTAGGCTGCGATGAAGTACGATGCGTTGATGGTGGTTATGCAACAATTGTGGATTGGAATGATATTCCAGGTACTGAAGATGAAATTGAATGGATTGTGATAATTTGTGACGAACTTGGTGGTACCGTTCAGAATGGCTGGAGTTACGGGCATCTAACAGAACCAAGTTTTTCTCCGTATCAGTATGTTGCAGAGGGAGCCTTGATCGGGTACATGCATGACAGTGTCAGCACTCCCCATGTGCATTTCATGTGGACAGACTGGGATGAGAATGAATGGTCATACTGCAATCCTTTGAAGTACCTGGATCCTTCTCCTACCTTCGAAGATAACTTTGTCTGGACTTTTAATCCTGATAACAACGATCCTCCCTTTGATCATTTCTTCCTTGAAAACATGAGTTATTCTGCGTGGGAAAACTTGACAGTAGTAGAAACACAAAACCTGATGCTTGATCCTGCTTCTCTATCGGGTAATGTTGATTTCTTCTTCGGTGTTTCCCTTCGAGGTGATGGGATGCCTTTTGGTGGAGGAGTCGGAAGAGACGACCTTACATCTCAGAAAATCAAATACGATGTAGTTCGTGAGCTGGCAACCGGTACTGAAATCCTAGATACCAGGCATGTTTTCGATTTCGACTGTGAACTCAATGCAACCCCGGGATTTGATTCTCGGGCCCAGATGCTGTATTTCAGGCACTCTATGGATGCTCTTCAGTTCGGGAACGATGCTCTTGCTTACTGCCTTACTAACAGCAACTCATCCGAGGAGTGGGACGGAATTAACAACATTAGTGAGAGATACTGGTACACCAATCGGATAGTTGTTAGTGCACTGGATACGGAGAATCCAGTTCTTGCCAAGTATCCCGATGGGTTATACCGCCTTGACGTACTCTGTTACTCTTTCGATGAGGGTTATACCTTCCCAGCTAGTGTTGATGGAGTTGAGCTTCACAACTTCTGCCCCGCCCTCAAGGAAGTATTAGTAATTGATTCATCTACTGATGGAACCTACTATCGTGCCATATGGGAACCTGATGCATCAGGTCTCTTAGCTGAGTTGAATGTTGTATCAGATCAACCAATTCCAGCAGGGACTGAACTCGAAGTGATTCTAATCTTTACAGAAGAAATGAACACTGAAACTGGTTCAGTATCAGCTAGTTTAGGTACTTCTTCTGTCAGCAATGGAAACTGGACAAGCTCAACCGTTTCCAATGATACCTGGACAGGTGAGGTTACAATGCCCTCTGGGAGCATGGATGAAACTTTTGTACTTTCTGTCAGTGCTTCTGACACTGATGATAACGACCTGATGGATCCAGAAGGAGCAGGAACTGTTCCTGGTCCATCCTCCGATACTCATCATTCCGTAAGGCTGGGTTCCGGTATTGTTCTTGACTGGTCCGTTTCCGTAAATGCACCAATACTCTCTTCTCCAAAACTGGCAGACATTGACGGTGATGGAATTCTGGACGTTATTGTGCAAAGTACGGACGGATATGTGGATGTCCTTGATGGTTCTGGAACATCATTATCAGGCTGGCCTGTATCTGGAGGCTGGGGCTCTGGAAACCCTGATGTGAAAGCATCTCCTGCTATTGTCAACCTTGCTGGAACACCATCCTCTTCTCCTGAAATACTGGCAGTTCATCCAAGCGGCTGTAATGGTTTTACCAGTTCTGGCACCACTATTTCAGGTTGGTCTGGAATCAATGGCTCAGAGTATGAATGGCATGTAATGAGTTCTCCTGTGGCTGGTGATTTCAGCAATGATGGCGACTATGAATATGTTCTGGGACGACAGCATGGGTCGAGTTCCTCCAACAGCACTGTATTCTACGGGCAGGAAGGCAACGGAGTCTCAATATGGTCCAAGGATTGGGGGATTAGCGAGTCACTTTCCTCAACACCATCAATCTGTGACGTTGATAATGATGGAGACTTGGAGGTACTGGCAGTAACAGATTACTTCAACATTTGGGTACCTCCAGTGGATGAATGCGGTACTCTTTACTGTCTGGATGCTACCACCGGAGCAGAAGAATGGAGTTACTATCCAGTTGGTGTGTTCATCTGGGGAGCTATTGCAACGGGGAATCTTGATTCAGATCCACAAATGGAAGTTATTGTCAGCAGTTCTTCTGGTGGCTCCGTAACAATGGTGCTTGACGGTATTTCAGAGACTCCCCAGTACTCTAATCCTACAGGAAATGTATATGCAGGAGCTTCAATCGGTGATGTTGACGGAGACGGAGATCCTGATGTCGTTGTATCCTCCGGCAGCTCTCTAGGCATATTGCACTGCTGGGATGGTGCTACAGGAGTCTAT
Source organism: Candidatus Sabulitectum sp. (assembly GCA_029940175.1). Taxonomy (GTDB): domain Bacteria; phylum Fermentibacterota; class Fermentibacteria; order Fermentibacterales; family JCC-6; genus Sabulitectum. The sequence goes on from JAOZRM010000069.1 coordinate 12,025, forward strand.
TTACCCGGATTCCCTCTTTCTCTTGGAACATTTACCAGAACAGGCGTGAGCCTTGGTGATATTGATGGTGACGGCTATAACGAAATGGTTTTGGCTGGAATAGATGGTAAGCTGCACGCAATCAATCATGACGGCACAGAAGTGGGAGGATTTCCAGTTACTGTATCGTCAACTGCTCTTTCAGGGCAGCCAGCTCTAGGTGACATTGACAACGACGGCAGACTTGAAATCATATTCGCGGAACAGAATAACAGTGTCATTCACTGCTACGAAATGGGAGAAAACTCTGCATACACCACTCTTCCCTGGCCACAGTTCCAGCATGACGCGATGAATACGGGATGTTTCGAAACGGACATTTCAATCCCTGCACCTCCAACTGACTTTGACGGCGACGGAGGAACATCCGGGTTCTATTTCACCGCTAATCTAAGCTGGACCATGTCTGTAAATGACCCGAACTTCGAACCCCTGCCTACCCCGCCTGCTGATGTAATCGCTTACCGAATCTATCGTATGATTCCTCAGATATCTGCCAATCCAATTGAGTTGATTGCTACTGTCAGTGCCGGGGTTGAAAGCTACACCGATGTTATTCCAATGACCGGTTTCCTACCCCCTGCTATATGCTACTATGCAACTGCATGGGACGGTGTAAATGAATCAGAAGAAACCGACTGGGTGAAGATTCCAGTTTTCGGATTGGATAACATTGCAGCAGGCTGTCCTGTGCGAGAGATCATCCATTCTGATGCGATACCTGTTTCCAGTACACATTCTGCAATACTGAACGGGACCTCTTCTATTGTTGATCTGGAGCACAGGAATGGTTGCAGAATTCTCACTGATGGAGAGTATGATGCAGCTTACATTCCATCCGGTTCATCAGACTGTATTGAGATTGATCTGGGAGATATCTGTACAGTAAGAGATGTGAATGTGATCAGAGATGACATATCCCTTACAAACTCTCCCCGCTATGAACTGTCAGTAGACGGTAGAACCTTTGCCGACATTGACACAGGCCGAGCGCGGTACATCCGTGTTTACTCTGTTGCCGGAGCATCTGAGATTGAAGTGTCTGGTTCTTTTGGTGAAGAAACCTCCGCTTTGATTGATATTCAGAGAGGTACTTCAGGAGAATACCGGATAGCTGCTGTTGAAGCCGGTTCACCGTTTGCTGTGAGTGTGTTCGACCTTTCAGGCAGAAGCATCTGGCAGAACACATCCTCCACAGGTGAAATACTCTGGAACAGATGCAGTTCTTCCGGGGGAATTGTACCTGCAGGTATCTACCTGATCATGGTTGAGTCCGATGACATGGAAACCTTTACTGCAAAGGTTGTTGTGAGATAGAAGCTTTGTTCCCTCAGGAACCCCGTCTTTACAGGCGGGGTTTCTTTATGAGCAGATAAAGAAAGAAAGGACCGCCAAGGAGAGAGAGAATAACACCGATGGGAAGTTCCGCAGGGGAAATTACCACCCTGGAGAAGATATCCGCCCAGAGCATAAGAACAGCCCCTCCAAGAGCAGACAGTGGCAGAAGCCTTCTGTAGTCTCCTCCAACCAGTCGTCTCATTGTGTGAGGAACGATAAGTCCAC
>JAOZRM010000247.1 GCA_029940175.1 Candidatus Sabulitectum sp.
GGCGGCGGGATTCGAACCCGCGTCCGGTCACGGGGACTCGGCAGGCGCTACATGCTTAGTCCGCTGTTATTTCTCGCCCAAGTGTTGGCTGCGGACTGCCGCACTCGGGCCAGTTCTCATTGATCTCGCCGATTCCCCCGGAGAACACGGGTTGGCGGCCAGTCTCCAAATCGACGCCCCTTCCAGGCTTGAAGACACAACCTGGAGGAACGGCTGCCCTATATCGGGCAGCTGTCGCTAATTATGCGGCAATTATTTCTTTTTCCACCTTTTTTACGAGGCCGATGGAACCTCGGCATGCTCCTACGGAATCACGTCCGTACCCGTCGAGACCAGTCGCCCCCACGAATCTACGTCCGGAATATATACAAACTGAGACTGGTATGGTTCCAACTTGATTTTTTTGTGAGAATGTGCTATATGTTGCACTCATATTAGAAATAACAAGGGAGACGATAATGTCCTGGAAGTGTGATATATGCGGAAAGAAACCCTCCGTTGGTAACAGAGTCAGTCACTCCGTTAAGCGTACAAAGCACGTGTTCAAGCCAAATCTTCAGAGCGTACGCGCCATAATCGACGGTAGACGCAAGAAGATCAAAGCCTGCACAACCTGCATTAAAAGCGGCAAGGTTATAAAAGGCTAGATTTATTATCAGTATAAAAAAAAGGGAAGCATCTGCTTCCCCTTTTTTTATACAGTGTATTATTTCCTGTACTATTTATTCTAATTCTGATTTAATTTTGTTCTTTTTTTCAGCCCGTTCTTCCGCAGCTGCTACAGCCATTTGATACTCACGAGCCAGTCTTGTGTAACCAAAGCCCATGTTAAGAAACTCCCAGGGCAGCTTCTTACTCTGATCTTTGCTTTCAAAAACAGTGTTCATATCTAATCCAGCATGATCAAATGCTGTATTCCATCCCACGCCCTCAAGTTTTTTCTCCAGAGCCATTCCGACATCATGATTGCCGCAGATGAGAAGTGCATGGATGTGGCTCTCTCTGGGATCAAAACCTGTAATCTCTTTTACTCCAATTTGAGTAAGACTCTCAATCAATTCAGTACGGTGCTCTCGCACCTCACGCAAATTGGCCATTCCCGACCATTGAAAAGCTGTCCATGGTTTTGGAATAAACTGATCAATTCGAACAGAAACAGGAAGCTTTGTAAGACCCAGAATGGTTTTTACAAAATCAACGTTCCCGGCTCTGTCTTCAGCATTCTCAAAAGGTATACCCAGCTGCATGTTGATCTGAATTGCTTTCTTGTCAGAGCTGGTATCTTTAACTAATTTAAAATAGAAATCATTTGAACGGAATTTACCGATAACCTGACGCAATGTTTCACTCCCGGTCTCCGGTACAAGAACAAGCGTTTCAGCATCAAGAATTTTTGGAAGTTCCTCTGCCAGTTCAGGAGACTCTTTCATATGTGAACTGATTCTCGCATTAACATTACCTGCGGCGGCAATGTCCATGAGCTCATTCAGCTCATCGTGACTGTCCGGTGTACATGCTGCATAAACAAGTGTGGTTTCACCGGGAATCTTCTTGATCTTGGCTTCCAGATCCTCTGCCCGCTGTTCTCTGTAGGGCAGCAGCAGGTAACCAGTCATGCAGAAACGGCAATTGAAAGGGCAGCCTCTTGCTATTTCAAGTATGTAGGTATCAGGCATAATAGTATGAGCCGATATAGTATCCGTTAGAGCACCTACACTGTCAGAGCTTGCCCATTGTCTCATGATAGAATATTTTGGATCAACGCCGTGAATAGTTGGTACATAAAGTCCTGGAAGCATTGCAAGCCCTGCCAGGATCTCGGATTTTGGTCTTCGTCTTGATCCGAGGCTCTTTATTATATCCAGCACGGGTCCCAGAGTAGGCTCTGTTTCTCCGATAATAAATGCATCGAAAAAACCGCTCAGAGGTATTGGGTTAGCCGTAATACTTAGACCTGTTGCTAGAAGGATCGGCCACTTGTGTTCTCTCTGGTTGTTGCGGAAAGTTATTTCGGAAAGCTCCATCATCTGCAGAGCAGGGAACCAGTCTATCTCGGAAGGCATAAGAAATACAAGCAGGTCTGAATCTTTAATCGATTTTCCCGTGTCTAAGGCTTCAACAGGTTTTCCCTGTCTTTTCCTCCAGTTATACTCGTCTTTCTCGGGCAGGAAAGCTCTTGCGCATACGGTATCAGGCCAGGTAGAAAGCTGTTTGTATAATCGATGAAATGCAAGATGCCCCATAGCTTGAGCATATTCTCTGGGGAAGGCAACTAAAGTCTCAAAAACACCTACCGAATTCCCTGATGAGAGTCTTCTTTCTGCTGCCAGAAGCCCACATCTTCTCTCATCATACTTGTCACCTGCCGATTTACGACTCATACATTCCTTGCTCCCCTTTAAAGAATTGAGCAGGAATATACAACACAAGAATCACGCAAACAAATATATACATTTTACTGCTGCTTTATCTAATCAATGTCCCTTTGTAAGAATGTCGGTATCTCCACGTCACTGGTTCTCATGTTACCTGGGCTTGCTGTTGCGTAAGCTCTTGGAAGATCCTCTGTCCCACGTCTCTCGTTGCTGAAGGGAAAGGGAGTGTGCTGCCTTTTCATGGGCAGTTCTTCAGGCTGTGCTTCATCAGGCTGCCCGAAACCAGTGGCAATCACAGTGACCTTAACCTCATCTCCCATTTTTTCGTCAACACTTCTACCGATACGAATCTCCACCATATCTCCCACAACCTCAGAAATTATTTTCTGAGCTTTGCTGAACTCATAGTATTTGAGACTCTGGGATGAGTGGATGTTTACAAGAACCTCTCTTGCTCCCTCAATTGAAATATTATCAAGAAGCTGATTGGAGATCGCCTGACGTGCCGCCTCTTCCGCCCTGTCTGGACCTGTGGCAACTCCGGTTCCCATCATGGCCCCGCCGCCACTGGCAATTACCCTTCGGATATCCTCAAAATCAAGATTTATTTCTCCCGGAGAAGAGATGATGCTGCTGATACCCTCCACTGCATTGGAAAGAACCCCATTTGCAACACCCATGGCTTGATCGAATGTAGCGTTTTCATCAACTACACTGTCCAGTCGGTCGTTGGGTATTACAATCAATGTGTCCAGTTCTCTTTTCAGCCTCTGAATACCATCTTCAGCCCTTTTGGCCCTGATAGCTCCCTCGTAGGAGAACGGAAGAGTCACTACTCCAACGGTGATGATTCCATTGTCCTTTGCGATTCGTGCTATTACAGGTGCGGCACCAGTACCGGTTCCTCCACCCATTCCTGCGGTTATAAAGATGATGTCAGAGCCGCGCATAAAGTCTTCAATTGCGTTTACGCTTTCTTCTGCGGCCTGCTCCCCAAGTTCCTGATTCCCTCCAGTTCCTCTGTTCCTTGTTACCCTGCCGCCTATAAGCAGCTGTTCTGTTGCAAGGCATCCTTTGAAATCCTGCTGGTCGGTATTCACCGCAACGTACTCCACTCCGGTGATTCCATCGCGAATCATTCTGGTGATTGCATTGCAACCACATCCACCAACACCAACCACGAGAATTCGGATACTACCAGTTAGATCCTCGCCCACTTCTCTAATATCGAATACGGCAGCCATATCCTCTCCTTACTTTAGTTTATTGAAAAAATT
>JAOZRM010000070.1:0-4729 GCA_029940175.1 Candidatus Sabulitectum sp.
CAAACAACCCAGCCTGCATGTTGTTCGGAACATTGATAGCCCCCTGAGACTGAATGAACTCAATTTCTGCGATCTGTTCGTTGTCTTCGATCAAAGCATAGAAGCTTTCTCCAAGAGGAATCAGGTACACAGGAAACTCTGCATGCATCATCTCACTTCTAAGGGCTGCCACAAAAACGGCCGTATGATGGTCCTGCTTGACAAAACCAATTTTCAAAGACACTGCATCCGGATTTATTACAATATCTGCTACGGGAATATTTTCTGTAACGGGGACATCTAACGGAGCGCTCTCATCAACATGGGTGTCAACCACTGGCTGAGGTGCCTGTTCTCCACAGCCAACAACAAAAACAACAACAAGGAATGCAACAAGTGCGAACACTGTCTTTCTCATAACCCCTCCGATTTACATAATTTTCCTGCTTCAGACAAACCTAGAACTTCTGCCTGATTGTGCTGATTCACAAAAAAAGCGGAGCAGCTAGAACCCGCCACCGCTGTTCCAAAAAATACGCCGTTTCATGAACCTAGTCAACAGGCAAAGATTCGGTTATAATACCAGTCTTAATGTATGAACTTCAGAATTTCATGTTTACGCAACTTCATATATTATGAGTTTACAAAGTAATTTGACGTTGACAATTATCCATTTTCAGCCCTATCTTATCCTGTGCTTTAAATATACGCCGTTTCCCTTCACAATTCCTGTTCATTTTGAGAACACAATTGTTAACTCTCTAACTTCCATTACTCTATTGTCCTGCTCCTACCTCAGTTAGAGCATTCACTGAAGTGGTGATAGATGAGTAGAGGTCGATTGAAGTCGGTTCATGTTTACTCACCCTTCCACAAGGGTTTCCATGCCAGGTTCCTTTCAACGTGTTATATTCGCTTCATGGAAACACAAATAGCAAAACTTAGGGATACCAGACTCTGGATTTTTGATGCCGATGACACGCTCTGGGAAAGCGGGCTCTACTTCAGACGTGCTGAAGAGGACTTTACCGCTCTCATGCACAGCCTTGGGCATGATCCGGTTGAATTAAGAACTGAAATACACAGAAGAGACATTGAAAGACTGTCTGTAACAGGTTATGGAGCGCGACCCTATATGGATACTCTCAGGTTGATCCTTAAGGAGAAGTCTCGCGACCTTACGCCTTATATGCTTGCCAGTCTTGATTATATATCAAATTGCCTGCTCCACCATCCTCTGGTGCTGTTACCTGGAGTACTTGATTCTCTGAACAGGATGTTCGCTGCGGGGAAGCGTATGATAGTCTACACCATGGGCGAGAAGGATCATCAGATCGACAAGTTCAACCGGTCCGGGATCTCCATGTATTTTGAGCACTGCACTGTGGTTCCCAGAAAAACTGAGAATACTATGATAGAATTACTTGAAGAAGCGGGAGTAGCTCCTGCTGAAGCATGTATGATTGGAAACAGCCCGAGGTCCGACATCAATCCAGCCATTGCATGCGGCGTTAACGCACTCTATGTGAAGCGCCCGCACACATGGTTGGCAGAACACATTGAGTTTGCCGAACCCGGACTTGTTAAAACCGTAGCAGGTCTCCCTGATATCCTGCCTATTGCAGGTTTAAGTTAGGTCTGTTCAGCCCCTTTTAGAAGGGTGCGTTGACAATTCTGGAGGAATTTATGAACCTTATTGATGTACTGAGCAAGGAGAGCATTGAGGTTAACCTCGGTGTCAAGAACAAAAAACAGCTTATACATGAAATTTCAAAGCTGGCCTGCAAGAGTCCCGTTCTGAAGGATGCAGACCGCACGCAAGTTGAAAAAGCACTTTTGGAAAGAGAAGAGCTTGCTTCTACCAGCCTTGGCAGCGGGGTTGCAGTCCCTCATTGTCGACTTCCCTGGATAAATTCTTTTGTGGTTGGTGTGATAACAACAAAAAAAAGTATCGACTTCAATGCCATGGACAATGAAAAGGTTGATATCTTCCCTTTTGTTATAGGCCCAGACAACAACTCAAAGGAGCACCTCAAGGTATTGTCGGGAATGGCTCGTCTTCTCAGAAACCCCGAAACAAGATCAGGGATCAGACACGCAGAGACCTCTGATGGTCTTTTCAACCTTCTGGAACAGCTTCTTGAAGACACGCAAGCAGCCACACAGCCCTCCCCCATGGCAGGCATGAGAATGCTTCATATCTTCGTAAGGAATGAAGAACTTTTTAATGATGTCTTGCAGGTTTTTGCCTCTGAGGATCTCACAGGTGCCATGGTTCTTGAGGCTCACGAATCCACCGAGTATATGTCAAGCATGCCCATTTTTGCAGGCTTCTGGAACAGTGATCTGACCACATTCAACCGCATCATTGTTGCCGTTGTGAAAGACACTCTGCTTAATCAAACACTTCGCAACATAGAGTATGTTTGTGGAGATCTGAGAGAGCAAACTGATGTGATGGTTACAGTTACAGACCTGCATCATGTTCTCGGCTCCCTGGATTTTTAGGGGGGTCATAGTGTCATCATTACCGCTGATATCACTGATGGGTATTGCCACAGTTCTCTCCCTTTATATGGGTCGACTTGCTAAGAAAATACACCTTCCTTCCCTTGTTGGTTACATGATTCTCGGTGTTCTATTCGGTGGATCCCTGCTTGGTGTTCTTTCGGAAGACGGCATCCATTCTCTTAGTTTCCTCACAGATGTGGCGCTTGGATTTGTTGCATTCACAATTGGAAGCGAACTGAACATTAAAGGGCTGAAAAAACTTGGTAAAGGTATCATCTATATTATTCTTGCTGAATCTTTCGCTGCATTTATTCTAGTTACCGCCTCAGTATGGCTTCTTACAAGGAATTTGCCTATGGCTCTTATTTTTGGGTCTCTCGCTCCGGCAAGCGCTCCTGCTGGAACCGTCGCTGTTATTCAAGAGTATGGAGCAAAGGGCTCTCTTACTAAGGCATTGTACGCAGTTGTAGGGTTTGATGATGGACTGGCAATAGTTATTTTCGGTTTCGCCAGTGCAGCTGCTCGGAATATGCTTGATCCGACTAATTCTATGTCTCTGATACAGGGAATTCTTCAGCCCACTGGAGAAATACTCTTCAGTCTACTAATTGGCGGGATATTGGGCTACATCTTTACTCTTCTCAGTCGCAGACTGAAACCGCTCACTGATGCTCCTTCGCTTATTTTTGGATTCATTGCAATATGTATTGGGCTTTCCCAGTGGCTTCATCTCTCTCTTATTTTAACAAACATGATGCTTGGTTTCGTACTTACAAACACAATGCCGTCTTCCCGAAGCAAGCCGCTTGTAGGTCAGCTGAAAACCTGGATGCCCTTCCTCTTTATTCCATTCTTCTTTCTTGCAGGAGCTCACCTCCAGGTAAGTGCCCTGCCTTCTCTTGGACTGCTTGGGGTTATCTACATACTTTCACGAACCGCAGGGCTTATGGGTGGTGCCCGGCTGGGTGCTATTGCTGGAAAATCTGAAGCCAAAATTAAAAATTACCTTGGATTCGGTATTTTGTCCCAAGCTGGAGTTGCAATCGGTCTTTCAATGCTTGTTCTTAACGATTTCAACGCATTGGGTACTACAGAAGCTTCTACGATCGCAACTACTGTTATTACAACAGTTACCGCTACTTGTATTGTGTTTGAAGTGATAGGTCCCATTGGAGCAAAATATGCATTAACCAAAGCTGGAGAAATCGGAAGCAGGAAATGAGTTTCGAATTCACGCTTCTCGCAATGGTTGGTGTGGCAGTAACACTGGGACTTTTTGCAGGTCGACTGGTAAAAAAGATCGGTCTTCCCTCTATCATTGGCTACATGCTTCTGGGAACACTAATGGGTGTTTCAATGCTGAAACTGTTTCACCACACACATCTGCAGGAACTGGCATTCATTACAGACATCGCTCTGGGATTTGTTGCTTTCAGCATAGGGAACGAGCTGAAAATAACCACCCTCAGGTCCCTGGGTAAATCAATTGGTCTCATAATACTGCTTGAATCCTTCTCGGCTCTTATTCTTGTAGCTGTTCTTGTTTATCTTGTAACCGGCGACCTGGTAACTGCCTTGATATTCGGAGCCCTGGCACCGGCAACCGCTCCTGCAGGAACAGTTGCCGTGATCAAAGAGTACAAGGCCAAAGGAAAGCTATCCTCCTCTCTCTATGCCGTGGCCGGGTTCGATGACGGTGTGGCAATACTGTTATTCGGCTTTACTGCAGCTATCGCAAAACAGATTATTCTCTCTGATGCTGGAATCGCACAGGGAAGTCTGGCAATGGGTATTATCAAGCCCGCAGTAGAGATCATTGCCAGCCTGGTGCTGGGCGGCGGTCTTGGTCTGCTTTATTCCTACCTTGTCAAAAAAATTGATTCCAGAAACAACATACCTGCCTTGACATTCGGCTTTATTCTCATGGGAGCAGGTCTTGCTTCCATGCTCCACCTGTCTCTGATACTTGTGAATATGGGCATCGGATTTGTTCTTGCAAATACATCAAAACAGAGTACGATCATGAGTGTAAACGATCAACTCAGATCATTTATGCCTTTGCTGTTCATTCTCTTCTTCTTCCTCGCAGGAGCTCACCTTAACTTCGCTGCTCTTCCCGCACTTGGGATGATCGGGTTAGCATACATTGTTGGAAGAAGTACTGGAAAGATTGGGGGAGCCTGGCTTGGTGCCTACCTTGGCGGCGCAAGCAAAAACATTAGAAACAATCTTGGTCTGG
>JAOZRM010000070.1:4739-13602 GCA_029940175.1 Candidatus Sabulitectum sp.
GGTTAAAAAATATGTGGGCCTTGGAATACTCTCCCAGGCAGGTGTAGCAATTGGTCTTTCTCTTCTTGTGGCCCAGGAGTTTGCGGAAATTAACTCACCACAAGCTCAGGCAATTGCAGCTTCAGTGGTTACAACCATCACTGCAACCTGTATTCTCTTTGAGATCGTTGGTCCCATCACAGCAAGGATAGCTTTGAAGAACGCAGGAGAGATTCCTGACAACAGCAAGTAAAGAAAGGACACAGTAATGTATAAACCAATAGTTTGTGTACTGTTTCTATCACTGCTGTCAGCTACAGCGGCTGATTTCGAATGGAATTCACAGGGAACAATTGATCACCCGGCATACATGTTCGGTACTTCAACCAACTGGGGTGAGTACCATATAACTGTTCTGGAAAACAATACAGGTTCTAATCTAACAATAACTGAACTGGGCTTCTCATGCTCCGGGCCGGGACCTGCAGAATGGCTTGTATGGACAGATGTCACTGGTTTTGCTCCACCGGGGGATCCGGATTCCGCGGAATACAGCGGCACATTCACTCCGCTTGACCCAAATCCTTACCACACTCCAGATGTATACACTGATGTGGATATAAGCAGCGAAGGAATTGTTTTTGCAAACGGCTCACTGCTTTGTTTTGGTTACGAGAATCCTGGATCAGGTGGCTTTTCCGAGCTGGCAGGCCCCCACGAAACATGGTCATGGTTCAACAACATCTGGGACGGAGATTCCCAGCACATGACCACAAACTGCATCCAGATCCTTGCCAACTATGCAAGTAGCCTCTCAACAACAACATTTGCAGGAATTAAAGCAAGCTTCCGGTAAAACCTGGAAGGGGAGGTGAACACCCCCCCTATATCACAAATAGGATTGCTACAGTTATAAGACCTTAGTGTGAGTTATGGGCATTCCAGTTTGCAAGTTGACTTCTTGCTGCCCTATACCCTTCCTCAATAATCTCTTCAGCGTGGTAGAAACCCATGAAATTAATATGCTCCAGGTTGGGCTGAATCAGAATGTCCGGGGGATTTGCTTCCAGATTCATAACTGCAATACTTCTTTTCATAATTTTGATAGAGGTCATCAATATCTCAAGAATACCCGGGGACGCCCCTCTGGGAATCTTATCTCTGCTGTAAAGCATTCTTGAAGTATCAAGAAAGGAAAGTTTCTCGTTCAACATTGACAATGTTCTGTCCACGAGAGCGCTGCTATCCGTTGGTCTTCTCCGAAATTTAGTTGCAGTTACAGGAGCACTCTCCACTCTTTTACCTTCAATTTCGCTGTTCAGGTCAACTGCGATAACAAAAATTGCTCCCATTTCTTTCACTGTTCTTACGGGAACAGGATTAACCAGGCCGCCATCCACCAGAAGATCCCCGTCTTTCCTAACCGGAGTGAAGATTCCTGGAATGGAAAGGCTGGCCCTTACTGCCTCGACGATGTCTCCCTTTCTCAGCACGACTTCCGTGCCTGTGGTCAGATCTGTTGCAAGAATGCGAAGTGGAATAGGAAGGGACTCCATAGAAGTATTGAGCACATACTGTTCAACAAGATTTGTGATCTTCCTGCCGTCAATAAGACCTGATTTCGGAAGAACAATATCACTGAACATAAGAATCTGTTTCCGATTCAGTTGAAGAGCAGCTTCCTCCATTTCAAGAATTTTCCCAGAAGCATAAACCGCACCCACCAGTGCTCCTATACTTGTTCCTGCCACACAATCAATGGTTATTCCAGCCTCCTCCAGTGCGCGAATCACACCAATGTGAGCCCACCCCCGTGCAGAGCCGCTTCCCAGAGCAAGACCGATTTTCCCTGATGGTAAGGAATTACTAACCATCTGAACTGCCCTCCAAATTTCTTTCTATTTCTGCTTTTATCAACTTCACTGTTTTCTGCTGTTCCTTTCTGTCCATGCTGCACGCATCAAGTGGCTCTGAAATTTTCACCTCCACCAGAACACCATAGTGTATCCACGGGCTTTCACTAAGCCTGATCTTTCTTGTATCAATAATAGTTACAGGTACAATTGGAACACGGGCTTTTGCTGCAAGAAGAACTGCACCTCTTTTGAAGGAACCAAGCTCCCCTGTTCTACTGGTGGTCCCCTCTGGAAATACAACAAGGGACAAACCGGAACCAAACACTACTGTAGCGTCGTCAATACTGTTCACAGCTTCTCGAGCCCGTTCACGGTCAACACAGATAAAATGCAGGCGTCGCATTATGTAGCTGTAAACAGGAACTTTGAACATTTCTTTCTTCGACGCGAAAGTTACTGGTACAGGCAGAACGGTGCTGAGAACAAAAGAATCAAACCAGCTCTCATGGTTAGCCACAAAAATCTGAGGTTTCTCTTTAAGAACATTTTCCATTCCCTTTACCTGAACCTTAACTCCAGCTGTTTTCAGAAGCAGTGCTGACGCCGTCTTAAGAGCAGTGCTATTACGGAAACGATCAGGTAGGAATACAAGCATTAGAGCAAAGAAGAGAGCATCAAAGACAAGGACTGTCCACCACACCAGTGTTACTACTAAAGTTCTGCATTTCCCTAACACTGTAGTAGCTTCCTTTCTTTCATCACTCTCATCTTCTGCCTCTGTTTTCTGAATTCATGTAGAAATCAATCCTAAACTAGAAACTGGCTCTGACTTTAAGAAACAGATCATCAAGATCACCAAGCTGACTGAACATGTTATCGCCTTCACCGTGCAGAACCGAACAACTCACAGTCATCTCAACATTATCAACAGGTTTGTATCTCAATTCCGGAACATATGCTACACCGTAATTTTCTTCTGGAGCCTCCCAGTCGCTCACGGAGAGCAGCACAGATATGGGTATTATCGTCAGTTTGTCTCCCATGGCATCCTGTTCAACACGGAATGCCAGGTAGTCATTAAGATTATCACTTCCCCGTTCATGCAGGAAACCATGAAGCACCTGTGCATTGACATAAACACCGTTTCTGAATGTGTAATCGCTTCCTGCCACAAAACGGGTGTAGGGATCACTCTCCTGTATAACTACCGAAGGCAGTCCAGGTATTTCGAGTAACACTTCTTCTGGAAGAAAAAGCCCTCCCTCGCCCCAGAAACCCGCAGAACCGAGGGATCCGGCAAAATCGCCACCTATTACCTGCAGTCTGGGATAAATAAGAGTAATTACAGAGTCCTGAAGCGACAGAGCCCCTGGCAGGGGAAGATCATCCCTCCCGTAGTAATAACTGAGAGACAGATCAAAACCTCTTGCAAAGGTGGCCAGTTTCACTGCAAATTGCGAAGATTCTCCCAAATCATTATAGGGTAGTTCATCCTGCTGGGTGAATCCCTCCAGAGAAACACCGGGAGGAAGATCCATCCCTGAAGAGTAGGCTGAAACAAGAGCCGCTGCATATTCAGGGGGAGGAAGACGGGCTGGAGTAAATGTTGGTATGTAAACACATTCAAAAGTTGCTGATGAAGCATAGTATGTCCCTTTGAACGCATTCACTCCCAGGTGATTACCAAAATCCAGCAGCATTTCAAGATCATCCGGACAGATATTGCTTGTAGGGTTGATGCCGTCAGCAGTACCCCAATTGATTATCTGACGCCCCAGACGAATATCCATAGAGCTGGAGGGAAATGAATACAAGTCCATATATGCCTCCGAAAGCTCTACACAGGCCATGGAAGAATCTTCTTCCACATGACCGAACTTTCTCAGTTGCACTTCACTGTACAAACTGTAATCACTTCTGTTTCCGGCAGATAGCTTCAAGTTCAGTCTGCTCTCGTTCCAGGTTAGTTCAGAACCTTCCAGTACAAAACGATTTCCCGTCTGCAGATAGCCTCCAATATGAAGGTCATCCCCTGCGAACAATGAAGTTGTCAGGATCAAAGAAATCAACAGGAACAAAGTCGCTGGCTTAATACACATGTATTCAACTCCACCCTACTGAAGACGCATAAGATATCGCTGGGAAAATATGTTGACATCAAGACCTGTATCAACCTCAACATCTGTCATATGAATACTTGTACTGTGTCCGCTGAGCATATCACTCATCTCTCTGTCTATTGCGACCCAGTAACCACTGATCTGACGGAGTCCGTTCTGTTCAAGCACCTTCCACAGCTCACCGCTGCGGTTGTAGTACTCGATTCGTGTGGGATAATAGTTGTCCAGCCTGACATACATCATCAGTTTGCTGTAGTCTGTACTGATGCCTGATTTTGGTGTCAATTCCAGTATGTAAAACTCGCCGTCCTGATCGCTCAAAGCAGGTTCGTACTTTTCAGAGAAACGGAAGGAACTCAGATCGTCGTAGCTGAAATCAGTTCCTGCGAAATTCTCATTTTCCACATGAGAAGCTATTCTTCTTATTCTGTCAAATGCAGGAAGGTAGAGGTAATTCACATCATCAGGAAGGCTGAGAAACCCGATTCCCCTCTGATCCGCCGGGGTAAGAAAGCGTATCAACCGGTAGTCGGCTCCCTTCTGATACATTTCCGTTTCGCGGGTGCTGCGACTGCCACCAGCCTCTACAAGAACCATCTCTACCATTGCTTCCATATCAGGGGCTTCATTAACCACATCATCTGCCCTGTCGAGGATCTGGTCTGCGGATAAGCTCTGCGCTACAGCTCCATTTACAAATACTAACAGAGTGAACAGTAACGGGTTTATTAATTTACGCATGATTAATCTCCTTTCTCATGCTTTGTTGAATTGGTCCAGCGCAAACGCTTCTGGACTGACAAAATCAATGCAGGCAGCAAGGTTAAAGATGCGATCATGCTCACCAGCATGGTCAACGCTATTAACCATCCAAACCTTCTGATTGGCAGTAAGTTGGACCATGAAAGCACAAGAAAACCAAGGCCGACTGTTGTTGCATTCAGGAAAATAGATTTTCCTGTTGTGCTTATCATGGTCTTCATTGCTATTTCTTCACTACCGGTTTTCTTCAATTCCTCCTGGAAACGTGAAGATGCGTGAATGGCATAATCAACACCGATGCCTATTGAAATACTGCCAACCATTACAGTGGCAATATCAAGTGACACACCGGCAAAACTCATTACACCAAAATTAACGATAACAGTGAACAGCAAAGGAAAAGCGATGATCAGCCCCATGAGCGGGGAGCGGAAGCGAAGGGCCATAAGAACAAATATCAGCGCAAACGCAACTACCAGGCTCAATGACTGGCTACTGATCAATGTACTGTTAAGTGTGGTGAATACAGGCAGCATTCCGGATAGCTGAGCCTGAAAGTCGACTTGATCTCCCTGTACATCCGCTAACATATTACTGGGAATACCTATGCTGTTTTTTCTTAAAGCCCAGAGGTCTCCCTGAACATCATCCGCAAAATTCTCATTCCACGGCTTCTCGCTCTGGAAAATGCTCTGCAATTCCGTCTGCCAGACGGCATTCTCAGAGTGATCTCTGATATCAAAAACAAGTGCGCTGGCATATTCAGCCGCAATCATAAGATCGCCGGGATTATCCTGGTAATACACTTCCGGCACTACCTCTGCAAGAATGATCTGAAAATGCTGCGGAGAGATATTCCCCTGCTCAATAGACTCGATTAAAGATAACGCAGCAAGATTTATTATTGAGTCAGAGTCAATGATCACAGGAGCCTGCCACAGCAGATACTCGTTGAATTTTTCATGAAGAACGTCAAGATCCTCTTCTGTAAATTCCGGGGGGTCCATCAACGCAACATCTCGAAGACTTGCAGTTAGATCTATACTTTCGATCTGAACTTGATTGGCACGTCCTGCAGCATCATTTGAGATATTTTCTGCGGTTTCCTGCAGCATATAGTCCCAGACAACAGCCTGTTGGTCCACAGATAACTCATTGTATTCAACTGTAATGAGAGCTGTCTCAAATTCAGATTCCAGATAAGACTGTATTTTCTCAGTGGTACTGAGAATTGCTCCGCTGTTCAAAGAACTGAACTGAGCATAGATAAGAGCCTCGGTGTAATCATCGTTAACCAGTCTGGTCATTATTTCTTCACCTTCAAGCAGGAAAAGCAGATTTGCCACCTGAGACCTGCTTTCAGGTATTGTCCATTTACCGGTAATGATGCTGTTCAGTTCTGCAACCATATCTGCCACCGATTGCGTGTTACCCACATCTGAAAGAGATTGTATGTACTTTTCAGCTTTGAGCATCTGCTCCAGCACCAGAGGTTCACGGATATCACCGGTGATAACCACTTGAAATGGCAGCGAACTGCCAAACCTGTTCTGAAGAAGATCTGATGTCTGTCTTATCTCTGAGTCATCCGGGAAATACTCCAGCATATTAACTTCAGTTTGCAGCTTCGGTATCTGTATCAGACATACCACAGTCAGAATGATCGCCACAACAATAATTGGGAATTTTCTGCGCAGTACAAGCTCCGCTTCAAATTTTCCCAGCCATGATCTGGAAAGAGCCGAGTTTGCTGTTTTCTTCTTTGGTTCCTTTAGAGGCAGCATTGAAAGTATTGCCGGCAGGAATGTCACAGAGAGAATAGTTGCAATTCCCACACCTATGGCTGTAAACAACCCGAAGTCGGCAATTGCAGTTAAAGTTGAACCACCAATAACAAGAGAAAAGAAACCAATCAAAGTGGTTCCACCTGCTAGGAGAATCGGCACTCCTACGTGCTGCAACGCAGCTTGTGTTCCCAGAATACTGCCGGATTCTTTGTTAACATCCTCCCGGTACTTGGCTACAAAATGTATTCCATAAGCCGACCCTACAGCCACCAGCACAATTGGTGTAATATTCGAAACCATGGACAGTGCCACTTCGGCCCAGCCCATTATTCCAATAGTCCATACTGCTGAAATTATCACAATACCAAGAGGTAAAACAACAGCCCGCAGGCTCTTGAATCCCAGGAACAGTACCAGTAAAACCACTAGAATAACAATTGGGATCAATCTGCTGATGTCCTGGGTAAGCAGCTGACCAATTTCCTGAACCTGTACCGGGAGACCACCGTAGTAAATTGAATATCCCCGACTCAAACTGTCTGCACCTGTTCTGATCTGAGTAACCAGTTCAGCATCATCAGCATCGGGATGTGTCCTGATTGTAATTAAAGTGGTGCGTGAATCTTCAGAGACTAGTTTACCGGCGTACATCTCTTTACCAAGAGTATATTCGCGAAGTGCTTCCAACTCCAGGCTGTCAGAGGGGATGTTGTTCCTGTCAATCAACCGGGCTATTTCCAGGCCGTAATCGGTATTCTTCATGTCAAGAACATCAGTAAGACTTGTTACACTCATCACACCGGAAACCGCTTTACAGTGCTCAGTAATGTCTCGAACTACAGAAAGGGCCTCATTGGTAAATATGTCATCGCCCTCTACTGCAACCATAACAATGTTATTCCCGCCATACTGCTCTCCCACGTAGTCAAAAAGCATAACGTCGGGATCTTCCGGATTCAGGTAGCTGATCAGATCTGTATTGATTTTTACGCGTACAAGACCAAAAACCATGAAAACAGTAAGAATCGCAACTGCAGCGATTACAGAAACACGAAACTTAACTACCAGTTCAGCAAGTCTTTTCATTTAAAACCTCTACCGTGTTTCAAGACCGTGAAACAAAATCTCGAGCATGGTATCAACAGTAGAATCCAGTTCATCCATAGATTTGCTGATTACCAGTCGTAGCTCCAGTGCCTTCATGATGATGATTATTGTTTTTGCTGCTGTAAGAATATCTCTTCCCTGAAAGATTCCCTTTGACACTCCGTCGCTAAGTATTTTGCTCACAGCATCAATCTCAAACGCAGTAAATGCTTCCCGCTCCTGCTCAATAAACGAATACTGTTCCAGATAAGCCTCACTCAAAGAGGCATAGTAAACACTCAACTCGAAAAGAAGATGCATTCGTGTAACTACATATTCTCGCAATTTTTGCTGAGGTGAAATATCCTGTTGAATTGCATGATGCAGCTTCCTTGTAAGCGTAAGCGACTCCTGCTTAACAACAGAAGAGAGAATGTCTTTCTTACTTTTAAAATAGTAATAGAGTGATGATTTTGACATGCCAGCTGATTCAGCGATGTCCCTCATTGTTGTTTTTCTCAGTCCGTATCTGTCAAACACTTTCACCGCTGCAAGTAGAATTTTGTGTGCAACATCTCTTTTCTTTTCATGCATTTGATTGCCTCCTTGATTTTTCGTCCAATTTGGTCGAATCATACTAATTCGAGCAGACTACAGTCAACCCATCCACATTTGCTCTTGTTCAATAATTGAATCGGTACTATCTACACAGCATCATATTGGTATGCAGTCATTGGTGATACCAATTATAGTCGGGGATTGATCCCTCCTCTGGATTAAACAAATACCTGAACATCTTGACTGGTATGAGTTACCGGAAGCGGAAAGGTTCAAGCGTTTACCGCCAAGCCAAAAACGGTTGACCGACACAATTTAGATGATCGCTTAGAGGGTTGAGACTGCAATGGCAAACACTGTCAGCGAGAAGATGCGAAGAAGGATAATGTACGAGTTCTTTTGGTAAGCATGTTTCAGATGGATGCAGACATTCTGCATGGTGTTGCTTCTGGTGTGTTAACAGAAAGACTTCATCAGATGTCATCCCAGCGAAATAGTGGGCCCAGTAATGCATTTGCTCAAGAATCTCAACGAAACAGAAACCACTTATCACGGAACCCGGCTACGACTGATTTATGAAATGGTGAGAGCCCAAAAGAAAATATGATTTTCAGAGAAAGGTTTCACTTCAAATTCTCAGAGGTCAGGAGTTATGTTCAGCTCAACATAACATGAGATCTGAGACTACACAAAACAGTGTGCTTCACTGGCTTTG
>JAOZRM010000248.1 GCA_029940175.1 Candidatus Sabulitectum sp.
AGAATGCTCTCTTGTATACTATGCGTTGGAACAGTGAGGTTCTTATTCTCCATTCGGGCTTCTTCTATCTTCTCTTGAGGTCACAAACTGTGATCTCAAATTAAATGCATTAGTGTATCTCACCGGTCACAATTTGTGACCAGTTCGCTTATTTCTTTCTCTTGAATTGATCAAAATTAGTAATGTGCATTTTTTGCATATTGCTTTCTTGGCTTTCTTGGCTTTCATGGTTTACCTATAATCAGGTTGGTAAGCATAGCTGTGATTATCTTCTTTTCCTCAGTTCTGCTTTCCGCAATCATCAGTGTCATCGCTACCAGTGCATTGTCTGCTATTCTTTTGTACCCGTCTTCGTCGTAGATGAGTTTGTTCTTTTCAGCAAAACGCAGGAATACGGCAGCTGCAATTCGCTTGTTGCCATCGACAAAACTGTGATTTTTTACCAGGAAATAGAGAAGATTGGCTGCCTTCTCTTCAACTGAAGGATAAAGGTCATGGCCATCGAATGACTGCATTATTGTTTCCAGGGAACTGTGAAGGCTTTTGTCTTTTTCTATCCCGAAGACGGCAGAGTCGCCAAATTTGATTCGCATCTGCTCGATCAGCATGATTGCTTCATCGTATGTAACTGGTTTTGTTTTGCGCTTAGAGGTTTTGCCAAGAGTTACTCTCTGGTGGTCGTAGTCATCAAGAAGATCAAGGGCATAAGCATATTCCGAAACAGTTTGAAGCAAAGCGGTGGCTTCATCGGCAGAAAGTTCCTTTCGCTTTGAGATATCTGCGACAAGTTTAAGACTTTTCTGCAGTTGCTCAAGTCTTTTCTTGTTTACAGTGTACCCCTGTACAAGATGTTCTTTCAGGGTGTTTGTAGCCCATATTCTGAATTCTGTACCGCGTTTAGAGTTAACTCTGTAACCAACTGATATTATCGCATCAAGATTGTAGTACTCTATATTCCTTTTTGTTTCTCTATTTCCTTCAATTTGAACTGTTGCATTTTTTGCAACAGTTGATTCTCTCTCTAACTCTCCTTCAGCAAATATTTTTTTTAGATGTCTTGAAACAACAGATTTGTTTCTGTCAAAAAGTTGGGCAAGTTGATTAAGTGATAACCATATTGTGTCATCATCAAGTTGAACATCAAGTTCAATCTGTCCATCTGAACTCGTGTACAGCTCCATAGCTACCTGCTTATCCGACATCTTTCCCCCTATCCTATTTGTTAAACCCGAGCTTCTTAAGATGCATTTGCATCTCCTTCTCAAGCTCCTCAATCTCTTTGTTGATGTCTTCCAGCTCTTTGAGGTTGGCTTCAATGTCGATTTCCTCTTCTTCCTCGAAGGTGTCAACATATCTGGTGATGTTCAGGTTGAAGTCGTTCTCTGCGATTTCTTCCGGGGTGACATCTCTGGCGAATTTCTCGATGTCTTTTCTTTTATTTACTGCATTCAGGATCTTGCTGATGTGTTCTTCGTCCAGGAAGTTCTGTGCTTTGCCGGATCTGAATTCTTTTGAAGCTTCAATGAAGAAAACATTCTTTCTGTTTTCGTTTTCTCCACCCGGTTCTCTGGATCTGTCAATTATGAGGATTGCCACAGGTATTCCTGTGGTCTGGAAGAGCCCGGCTGGGAGGCCGATGACAGTGTCTACGATGTTTTCTTCGAGAAGATGCTTTCTTATTCTGCCCTCTGCAGCTCCTCTGAAGAGTACTCCGTGTGGAACTACAACAACGACTTTGCCTTCTTTTGACTTTGCTGTTTCAACCATGTGGCTTATGAAGGCATAGTCTCCCTTGGTTTTCGGGGGCATGCCTCGATGAAAACGGTTGTATGGGTCGTTCTCTATGTTTTCCCCACCCCATTTCTTCAGCGAGAAAGGGGGGTTTGCAATTACCAGGTCGAACTTCATGAGGGTATCGTTCTCTATAAGTCGGGGGTTGTTCAGGGTGTCACCCCATTCAAGCCGTGCGGAATCTTTTCCGTGAAGGAACATGTTCATACGGGCAAGATTGTATGTGGAGCCGATGCTCTCCTGTCCGTAAAGGGCATAATCTTTTGAGCCTTGTTTTTCAACCTGTTCACCGGCGAGAAGAAGAAGACCGCCTGAACCGCATGCAGGGTCGCATATTCGCCAGCCGGGTTTGGGGGAGGCAAGTTTTGCCAGGAGAGAGGCGACTGATTTAACTGTGAAGAACTCTCCGGCTTTTTTACCTGCATCAGAACCGAAACGCTCTATCATGTACATGTAGGAGTTGCCGATGATGTCGCCATCTCCCATTGCCAGGTCTATCTTTGCAAAGTCAGCAAACAGGTGCCTGAGCATTTTGTTGCGCTGGTCTGTTCTGCCAAGGATTGAGTTTGAGTTAAAGTCGATTGAAAAGAGCCCTTCAAGCCGCTCGCCGTTTGCATCTTCAATCTTGTGAAGGGCAATGTTGATAAGCTCTCCTATGTTGTCTTCATCTTTTTTTGTTAGGAGATCGTGGAAGCTGGTTCCGTCAGGAAGGACGAATCTGGTTTGCTTCAGGCGCATTTTGATTCTGTCTTCTCTGTTGCCGAATCTTTCCTTCAGCTTTTTCAGCTCGCTGTTGTGAAGATCACTCATGTACTTGTAGAAGAGGAACATCAGCACATAGTCTTTGTAAATGCTTGCATCTATATTCATTCTGGATGAGTCTGCGGCATTCCAGAGAATTCTGTTGAGGTCTTCCTGTGTGTATGCGACTGGTTGCGACATGTGCTACATCTCCAATTCACTGTTCATGATGTTTATAAGTAATTTTGTTTTTTGCTCTGTAAGATCTTTGTATCTGGATATTGTTTTGTTGATTTCTACAAGCATTTGCTGCTTTTCCATTTTCGGAATCGGGATATCGATCTTCTCCAGGTTCGGCCTTGTGATAAATGGGATTGAACTTAGTTCCTTCAGCTTGCCCAGTTTTTGCTGGCCTTTTGCGGAGTTCAGATAAAGGGCTATGTATTCCGGGAGTATTCTTTTTGTATTCAGTGTGAGCACTATTACAGATGCAGGAGTTATCCAATCTTCATTCTCTGGCATGTTGAACACGGCGGCAGCGAAACGCCCCTTGTTCTGAAGAAGGATCTCGCCGTTTCTTAATGGCCTTTTTGATGTTATGGCTGTATGAAGAGGAGAGGGATTTGTGAATTTGAGAATACCATCTTTGCTGATGTTTCCTGGAAGAACAATCTTTGTGGTGCCTTCCGGGTTGTTAACCACTTTTTTCCTGAATGAATGACCCACTCTGGTTGTGCAGAAATCCTTTATTTGCATCCTTCTCCCTACGTTCATATGACTATAGCCGATTACTGCACTCCGGTCAATGTTCGCAGTGCGATATATAATTATTGCACTATGGGTGTGATGGGATTTATTCCCTTCAGTTGCTGATTATTGACATTCATGGATATTTGTGTATATTGCCCGCTGAGAGGCTTATCTCTCGCGACGGTTTCGCTGACAAAGTGGTGACGCCGTCCCAGGTGTTTCCAGTGAGCAAATACCGCGCATCCCAACTAAATAATACGGATGCTCAACTACCGCAACTGTTGCGGTCCTTTCTTTCCCACGCGTCCGGCGGGTAGAGATTTGTATTAACCCCGGACCAGGAAAAAATGAGAAATTATTCATCAAA
>JAOZRM010000401.1 GCA_029940175.1 Candidatus Sabulitectum sp.
AGTCCCAGTAAACTGAGATGGTATCACTGAGCTGAGGAAGAAGAATGTCAGGTGGAACCTCCAGGGTGATCACAGCGTCACTAATGGGTCCACTCCATGTGCTGCCGGAGGTGAGGATGTAGTCTATAGATAATTTACTCCCCGGTCCACCACCATAATAGTCCCAGGAAGTGTTGTATGTGTTTCTTAGAATTATTGTTTCATAGGGCTCGAACTTCATCTTCCACACTGCAACCACCGGGCGCCTTATCAGTTCTTCCTCCGCAACCAGTGCACACCTGCGAAAGTAGACCTGGGTCTCCACGCCGTTTATGAATGTTTTGAAGTCCAGATCCTCATGGAGGTCTTCCGTGGCATCTGTTCCACAGGTTGGATCCAATTCCTGCCAGGGTGGTCTGTCCCGATCCTGAAAACTTTCCGACAAAAGTTCAATCAGCATATCCTCATCTGCTGTGTATGAATCACCATATTTGGCGTCAAAAGGAAATCCCACAGTTATGTACTGTTCTTCACCTGTATTGTTAACAAGCTCAAACATGCAGTTGACTTCCATTGCAGGCAGCCAGCCTAGTAGTCTATCATTCCACCTGATGGAACAATGGAGACACTTTCTGCTGCCATTGTAATGTTTCCACTGGATGTCATGGCAACGGTTCTGCCATCGGGGAATTCAAACATTACGGCAGAATCAGCGAAGGATATTGCAGCTGCAAGGAACAGAAGAACGCTGGACTCCGGAATCAACTTTTTTCTTTGGTCTGACATGATAACCCTCCGTAAGTGTTGTACCCCATAATATTGTAAGCTGTTGCGGGAAGGAAAAGGAGAATCGCTTTATGGTCTTATCGGGAGCAACTCAAGCCTGCTGAGATTCAATTGATAGAATTGTTGCTCACAGTAATTCATTATACTCTGGAGATTCTATCTGTATTCCTGTTACAGGGAGGTTCTGATGGTGATTGTCTTGTGTATTACTGTACTCTTTGCTACCAGTGATCTGGTTGTTCCAATACCTCTTGAAACACCTCCATCG
>JAOZRM010000249.1:0-795 GCA_029940175.1 Candidatus Sabulitectum sp.
CGAACCATCCGAAAGCTTTGCAGTTCTTCAGACGACCTTCCTGGGCGATCTTTTTGCCATTCTCATCTCTTGCAAACTTCCACTGATTTGTTCTCTGTGTTCTTCCTGTGTCTCTTATATTCAGGGCAATTTCTTTTGCCATGGATGTATCTGATGTGTTAAGATTTACATTGTAGGCGATAAGGAAATTTCTGGCTCCAATGGTGCAGACTCCTGTTCTGGCCGTTTCATCATTCCATTCATTAGGGCCGAAATCAGGCTTCCATTCCGGTTTACCAAGTTTGTTCTGCAGGGCTTCGTATTCGCCCTCGCGGATATTCGGCAGTTTTACCCATTCCGGCTTGGATGCTGCATACTCGTAGAGGTAGACAGGTATTGCCAGTTCTTCTCCAACTTTTTTACCCAGTCTTCTTGCCAGGTCAGCACACTCTTCCATTGTTATTCCACTTACAGGAACAAACGGGCAGACATCGGTGGCTCCATGACGGGGGTGGGAGCCGTGCTGTTTCCTCATGTCGATGAGTTTACCGGCACTTTCGATAACATTGAATGCAGCCTGTAGCACTGCTTCAGGCTCTCCTGCTATGGTAATTACTGTTCTGTTGGTTGCTGCACCGGGGTCAACATCCAGAACAGATGCTCCACTTACAGATGATGCGGCTTTTACCACAGAATCGATAACTTCCTGATTCCTGCCATCGGATATATTTGGTACACACTCTACGATGCGCTTTGCCATTTGAACACTCCTAATTTTTTTGTATTCTTGTACAATGGAAAACCACTTAAGACAGT
>JAOZRM010000249.1:805-3622 GCA_029940175.1 Candidatus Sabulitectum sp.
AGACAGTGGGTGTAACATAACAGTCAGGGGGGGCAAGTGTACCACGGAATAGTGGAAGGTTATTACGGGAAACCATTTACCGAAAAACAGAGAAAAATTCTTCTTGATGAACTTTCTCCACTGGAGGATCCAGCGTATTTCTATGCTCCGAAAGATGATCCATGGCACAGACTTCACTGGCGTGATGGTTACCCTGATACAGAGTGGTTGTCTCTGGAAAGCTGCATGGGCGGGAAAACTTCATTCTTCTTCTCTTTAAGCCCATGGAAATTCAAGGATAGTGAATGGGGTATGGCAAGAGACAAACTCCTCAAGGCTGCGGATTCAGGTGCTGCAGGTATCTCCATTCTTTTTGATGATGTGCCCGATGAGTCAGCGGGAAAACTGGCTGAAAGACAACTGAATTTTGCCATGCAGGCACTGGAGGGAGTTGAACTTCCGGTAATACTCTGTCCGTCAGTTTACTGTGGAGAATTCCTGGACAGATTTCCTCAGGCTGGGGAATACCTGCGGGTGTGGCGGGAACAGATCCCCAGCGGGTGGAGTTCCTTCTGGACCGGACCCATGGTTGTTTCCGAAACAATGTCTGACATGAAGCTGGCTGAGGAACTTCTTGGATCAAAACCTGTTATCTGGGACAATATTCATGCAACTGACTACTGCCTACGCCGGATCTATCTGGCGGGATTAAGCGGCAGAGTTAAGAAAGACTATTCATGGTTCATTAATCCCTCTGAGATATTTCCTGCTGCTGTTCATGGAACCATGGAGCTGAAAGCTGCTCTTGGTCTGCGAAGAAAGTGGCCCTCCTTGCTTGGAGACCACAGCCGGGGGTGGGAGCTGATGCAGGAGTTTCATTACCTTCCCTGGAAAAACGGTGAGACCGGTGGCGAGATCCTGGCAAGGCTTTCCAGTGCCATCAATGGTAATGGAGTTGAAGATGCCCTTGGGTGGTTGAATGAAGCAGTTCCGGAAATGACCGCTTTTGTTGAATCAGTTCCGCTTCTG
Organism: Candidatus Sabulitectum sp.; assembly: GCA_029940175.1. GTDB lineage: Bacteria > Fermentibacterota > Fermentibacteria > Fermentibacterales > JCC-6 > Sabulitectum. Next base: position 1,814 of record JAOZRM010000249.1, read on the forward strand.
GAGGGGGGATGGGAGCTGCTTCCGGTTGCACGAGATCTATACAGATCCCTGTCAATAATTCGAAGGGCACTTTCCACAGATGACCCTGCAGCCTCTCTTCATTATTTTATGCACACAAGATTGCCATACGAAAACCCTGCTGCTGCTCTGGCAGCAGAAAAACGCTGAGGAGATACAAGTGAAGGTTATCCTTGCCGGGTACAATACAGATACGGAGAATAATTCAGTTACTCCTGAAACTATTTCAGCGGCCTACGCAAGGATCAGTCGTGATCCGGCACCAATAACAGAGCTTCGCAGACAATCTGCCGGAGAGGTGGAAAAGGCAAGAAAATCCAACAAGACCATTGTTTACAAATACGGTCATGGTTCTATCGCCGAGCATGCTGTTTTCAACTTTGACATACTGGGTATTTCAAGACTTGCTGCCGAAGCGGTTCAGTCATTCAGACTTATCAGTTTTACAGAAAAGTCTCAGAGGTATATCAGAATAGGAGAGGACTGGGTTCTTCCTGAAGAACTGCGCAAGCATTCCTCTGTGATCTCTGAATTGTTCCAGTGTTATGAAGAAATTCTAGCAGCATTACTTGAGACAGGTCTCTCGAAGACCGAAGCCAGAGAAGATGCCAGGTATATTCTTCCGCTTGCAACCACCAGTCAGATGGGAATGACAGTGAATGCCAGAGAGCTTGAGCACATGATCCGAAGAATGAAAGCACATCCCCTTAAAGAGGTGCAGGACCTGTCAAAAGCACTTTACGATTCGGTATTCCCGGTGGCACCTTCGCTTATGCTGTTCACGGAACCAACTGAGATGGACAGAATTGCTCACATCCAGCCCATGCCGATTCCGGGAAGGGCTGACGCGGATCTCCTGAGCTGTGATTCAGACCAGAGGATAGCCCAGTGGCTTACAGAGCTTTTTGGAGAACCTTCATTTGACAGAATTTATGATCATCTTGGAATTCACGACGCACTGCCAAGGATCTGGGAGCTGTTCAGGGCTGATTTCAGGATTACAATATCAGCTACCGGTTACGCACAGTTGAAAAGACACAGGATGTGTACACAGCTTGTTTCAGCTTATAACCCGGATCTGGGTGTAACAATACCGCCCAGTATTGAGAAAGCAGGGCTTGCTGAAATGTTCAGGGTGGCTGCTTCAAAGGCTTCTGATGTTGCATCAAAGTATGGCAGGACTGGTGAGTATCTTCTCACAAATGCCCATCGGCGTCAGGTCAGACTCTGTATAAACGGCAGAGAATTCAACCATTTCATCAGGCTTCGTGATGATGCGCATGCCCAATGGGATATCAGAAAGATTGCAGCAGATATGATTTCCATGGTTCGGGAGAAAGCTCCACAAACAGTAAGAATGACCTGCGGTAAATCCAGCTGGGAAGAGGTTACCGGAAAACCTGCTCAATAAATCTGGGCCTGCCAAGCTTGTTGCCCTGGTAAGTAGGGGTTATTCTCAGAAGAATAGTTCCTCTTTCACCCATGATGTCAACGCCATAATGCCATGTGAATGTATTGCTGTATGCGTGTGGATTCAATCCGAGAGCGTTACCTGAGATCGTAGCCTGCCTCCAGCTTTCTCCGCTGTTCAAGCTGTAGTCAACTGCAAGATCAAGGGTTCTTCCATCTCTGTCGCCCAGCTCAAAGGCAATCTCGGCAATCCCTGTCTGCATGGTCATGCTTGCTGTTGTAGCCCTGATAACCTCTGGAATGTTTGTGTTTTCAAGCGTGATAGGACCTATCACCTCTGAACGCACTGAATCGCCATCTACGGCAACCAGTCTTATGTCC
>JAOZRM010000402.1 GCA_029940175.1 Candidatus Sabulitectum sp.
TCAGACTATTCAACACATTCGTTTTTTAGATAAAACTGTGAATTGCCCCCCTTCCCGGGGGGCATTTCTTTTGGAGGACACCATGGCAAGAGATTATAAAGCAGAAGAGATCAACAGGAAACACTGGGACGAGGTGGCTCCTGTCCACGGCAGATCCTATAACACTGAAGTCCTCATCAGCGGAGGTCATCACCTGGATGCAACTCAGGTACAAGAGCTTGGTAACATCAGAGGTAAGAAGATCCTCCATCTTCAGTGTCACATAGGAACTGACACCCTTTCTCTTGCAAGACTTGGCGCAGAGGTTACAGGAATTGATATCTCCGGGGAATCGCTAAAAGAGGCGGAAGAACTGGCAAAAAGAGCAGGACTTAAGGCTCGTTTCATGCAGACTCCATTGTTTGATCTCCCTGATAAACTTAATGAAACCTTCGATATGGTCTACACCTCCATTGGAGTTCTCTGCTGGGTTTCCGACCTGAATCAATGGGCGGAGATAATCAGCAGGTATCTGAAACCAGGCGGAACTCTCTACCTCATGGAATCCCACCCGTTCATGCATGTGTTCGATGATGAGACAACCGGTCTGAATGTTCGGTATCCATACTTTTCAGGGGGAAAGCCAACAGACTGGCCAGGAGACTGGCCTGATTACTCTGACGAGAACTATGTGGTAAAGAGCCCCACCAGAGAGTTCTCCTGGACACTGGGTCAGATTCACAACTCTCTAACGGATGGCGGACTGAAGATTGAATTCATCCATGAGTTTGATTTTCTCCACTGGAAGGGACTTGAAAGCATGAAGAAGTGCCAGGACGGCTTCTGGAGGTTACCTGAACCACTGAACAATATCCCGGTTCTTTTCAGCCTTAAAGCCTCGAGGAGTTGAAACCCCCAGGAACAAGAGTGATATTTAAGAACATGCTTATCTGCCAAGGGCTACAATAGGGTCTGCGGTTCGCCGGGATCTGCTCATCTACCTGGGTGGTGGGGTTGTGGTGTTGTTCCATTTTTTCCTTATCAGC
>JAOZRM010000250.1 GCA_029940175.1 Candidatus Sabulitectum sp.
GTGCCGGTATCTTTGAACCCTTTCTGGATTCGAACTGCGCTATTATTGCCGATCAATTGAACCATGCATCTATTATTTCCGGCGTAAGACTCAGCAAAGCAAAAAGATACATTTACAGTCACTGTGAAACTGGAACAGGCACTTGCACATTTGACAACAAGGAGCTTCCCGGTCTTGAGGCGATCCTTGCCAGTGAGGAAGTTCAGGCCTGTGAGTATCGAATGGTAACCACAGATGGTGTTTTCAGCATGAACGGTGACATTGCACCTCTTGATGAAATTGTTGCTCTATGTGATAAGTACGATGCTATTCTCATGGTTGATGACAGCCACGCAACAGGCTACATCGGTGCTAACGGCAGGGGTACCCATGAGCATTTTGGGATAATGGGCAGGGTGGACCTGATAACAACCACTTTCGGGAAAGCACTGGGAGGAGCAAGCGGCGGGTGTTCTTCAGGCCGACAGGAGTTGATAGACTGGTTGAGACAGATGTCCAGACCTTACCTGTTCTCCAACACATTAGCCCCCACTGTTGTTGGAGCTACTTTAAAAGTTCTTGAAATGCTCACTGCCAGTACAGTTCTCCGCGACAAGGTACATCAGAATGCGAACTATTTCCGCAGTAAGATCAAAGAAGCAGGCTTTACCACTCTCAATGGCAATACCGCGATAGTAGCCATAATGTTTGGTGAGTACGAGAATGATGCAGTGCTGGCTCAAAAATTCGCGAACGATCTTCTTGAACATGGAGTCTATGCAATTGGTTTCTTTTTCCCTGTGGTAGCCATAGGACAATCAAGAATAAGAGTGCAACTAAGCGCCGCTCATACTGGAGAGCAGCTTGACAGGGCAATTGAAGCATTCATATCTGTTGGTCGCGAAAACGGAATAATTGATTAGCGAACGGTATCGTTCAATCTGAAACATTGACATACCCAGTAAAAGTATCAATATACCCAATATGAGTAATAATTCTAATGAAATGCTTGGGGTCAGTCTTTTCGGCAAGGTAAGAAGGAAAGTTCTTTCCACTTTCGTTCTGAACCCGGATAGATCATTCTATCTGCTGGAACTTATTCGTTTGCTGAACTGCGGTCGCGGCGCCGTACAGCGTGAGGTATCCAGGCTTTCCAAAGCCGGTTTTCTCATTCGTACCAGAGTCGGTAATCAGGTACATTACGTTGCAAATCAGCAAAATCTGATATACCTGGAGCTTAGATCTATTTTCTCCAAAACAACAGGTCTGGTGGATTTACTGAATGCTGATCTTGAATGTTGCAGCGATCCCCTTGGAATGGCATTCATATATGGTGATTATGCGTGTGGAGCTGCAAATGACACATCGCCTGTTTGCCTTGCTGTAATTGGAGATACCACCATGGATGCCATAAAAAGTTGCACATCCGATTTTACGAAGGAAACCGTGAGACACTTGCACATAACCGTGATCACACCTTCTGATCTGAAAAGAAGGGTTATTGCCGGTGACAGGAAGGTTCGAGAAATATTATCAGGCAGTCGGATATTTCTTGCAGGAGGAGAGAAGGAACTAACCATCTTAACTACCACCGGAGATGATCTGTTCTCCGGCATCTATTAACACTCATCGCTTGCCAGCGATAATAAAATATGCAATATTCTTTTTTCCATAACAGGGGAGGGATTGTGTCTGACGGTATTACCAGATTTCAGGAAGACGTTACAAGAACAATTTTAGAACTCCGTAAGGCTATTGGTGTTGTAATCAGTAAGCTTCCAGAGAGAATAGATAGCCCGCATGATGTATATCAGGTGTTGGGGCTTGATAAAAAGCTGGGATGGAGAATATACAAGATAATACATGAGGACGATTTGTTCTTTGCAGCACAGTTTGTTCCAGGCAAACACTCATTCGGTCGTTTTATAAAAAGCTGTAAGGCGAAGGGGGTGGAAAAGAATCTCCTTGATCAAGCCTTGAAAGCTGTTGAAGAGTTTTATGAAATAATTGATATACACTCCGGTGACAGGCAGTCCATGGATATGATGCTCATGGCAAGTTCCCGTGACGGCAAGGATCAGGCATACAATTCCCTGAGAAAACAGGCTTATTACTCACAGAGCCACTTGCTGGGCCTTCAAGCGGAGACACAACTGGACGCCTGGTTCTTCGGTCCGTCTTCATCAGAGGGAATGCTTGATGTTGCAGAGGTTAAGGGCCTGTTCGACATCAGAAGGAATCGACCAGGGGTAAAGTGGGTTATTGATACCCCTTGTTTCTTCACTGGGAATGAACACGAAGAACAGTTTTTTACAGATACCATTGATCCGAAAGCTACATGTAACCTTATGGAAAAGGTTCCATTCCTGGAAAGCTACTGCAGCGACCCTCTACCTTTGTTGAAGACAATTACATCCCACAGCTGTGGTCCCGTTTATGAATTGGAAGATGGTCCGGTTGGAAATACAAATCTTATTGATACAGTTACAGGAACTGTTTCCCGGGGCATTTTCCCTGTTAGCCCTGACGAGGGAGAAGAACACCACGAGGTTTCAGTGAGGATTTACACACCTGTACAGAACCTGGTACTGGATCTGTTTTTTCACGAAACTATGGCAGAGACCATGGCCGGTAATCCTCAGGTAAAGATGTTGTTTGATTATTACACCCATGGTGGAGCACTTGCTTACAGATCAGACAGAGATCACATTCCAATGAACATCAAACCCATAATGATTGGTGCCGGAACCAGTTGTGCTTACACACCACTTATTCCAAAGTACTCTGAAATGCTCGCAGATGTATTCCAGTGCCTTCGCTGGGACCCTGATGAGTTTATTGTGTACAGAACCAGAGTGGAGTTTCCGGTGGTTCCGTCGACACTTTACTACACTGACGCGATGATCAGGAAGAGCTAAAGCTCTTCCTCTTCACCCATTGCTCTGCGACTGGTTTTCAGTGCGCACAGGTGCCCGCACATTGAGCAGACATCTTCATCTTCCGGTAAAGCCTCATTACGGAATTTTCTGGCAGTTACGGGATCCATTGCCAGTTTGAACTGTTGTTTCCAGTCAAAGGATGCCCTGGCTTCTGCCATGGCATTGTCCTGATCCATGGCGCCTGGAATACCCCGTGCAATGTCTGCTGCATGTGCTGCAATTCTGGCTGTTATCACACCCACTCTGACATCTTCAACATCTGGTAGTCTCAAGTGCTCCGCAGGAGTGACGTAGCAGAGGAAATCAGCCCCGTTCCAGGCTGCGATAGCACCCCCGATAGCACTTGTAATGTGATCATAACCCGGGGCAATGTCTGTAACAATGGGACCCAGTACATAAAATGGTGCCCCTCCGCACAGGCTTTTCTGGATTCGAATGTTCTCTGCGATCTGATCCATTGGTACATGTCCAGGACCTTCGATCATAGTCTGAACTCCAGCAGCAAGAGCCTTCTTCTGAAGTTCTCCCAGAGAGATCAGTTCCTCGATCTGCCCTCTATCTCCGGCATCTGCGAGACATCCCGGTCGAAGTCCATCTCCGAGAGAGTAGGTAACATCGTACTCACGTAAAATTTCCGATATTCTGTCAAAGCCGGTGTAAAGGGGGTTCTCCTCACCACGCTTTTCC
>JAOZRM010000251.1:0-2133 GCA_029940175.1 Candidatus Sabulitectum sp.
TGTGTGGCAGACTATCAGATTGTCTCCACAATTGATGCGCCGGACACGAACATGTCCGGTCTGGGTTATGGGAATGGCTCCCAGTGGGCCGTTGATGGAGTTACCGAGTACGCGTACGAGCTTGATCCAGCCACAGGCGCTGTCCAGAATTCCTGGTACTGCAATAACGGTACGAAGATTACTTCTGGCCTGACCTTCGCAAACAACACTGTGTACATTGCCATGGGCGCTCAACCCTCTTTAACCTATTCCTACTGTTACCGGTACAACACCTCGGGTGTTTACCTGGGGCAATTCTCCCTGGATTGTTGAGGAAGCGATCTCGACCGGGAGGTAACCGGTCTCGCAACAGGAAACAGTAGAATTTACGGCGCAGGTGTTGACGCACAGACAATGAAAGAGTGCCTGGAAATTTACAGCTACACGGGAACACTTCAGACAGGTCCTGAGTTCATGGTTGAACTTGGGATTGATTTCTATGACATTGCTTACTATGACGGCAATTGGTGGTTTGCATGTAATGATGCAGCGTTCCCCATCAAAGTTTACAATGGAAGTGGAGGCCTTGTGGAATCCGTAAGCTCATCGGTTCTTCCTGCAGCTCATGGAATGACCTTCGACAGCAGTGGATACCTCTGGGTGAGCAATATGAATACCGACGAGATATACAAGATCGATCTGAATGCTTCAGCTCTCGAAAGAGCAACCTGGGCATCCATCAAGTATAATCTCTAGAATTTCATCTATTTGAAAAAAGACCCCGGGCAACCGGGGTCTTTTTTTGATGTAGTGCTCTACCTGAACTCGGTGTATTTCAAACGGTTTCCCCTGGAGCTGCTCACCGGATACTTCCCAGCATTCATTAAAATCTTTCTGTGTGAAGCTTCCACAGGATCAATACCCAGTTTGTCAGCCAGGTTCAGAAGGTAGATGAACACATCAGCAATTTCCTCTTCTGCAGCCTTCATAGCTGTATCTTCCAGATTCCGACTTTCCTCCTCTGTACGCCACTGAAAAATCTCTGCAAGCTCCGCGGCCTCGATAAGAACAGAGGTTGCCAGATTCTTGGGTGAATGGTACTGAGCCCAGTCCCTCTCTTCATTGAATTTCCTGATCTCGCCCAATAGTTTCTTCAACATGATACCTCCAAGGAGCTATACAAAACACACAGAGCAAAATAATCATTTTCTACAGCTGGGAATAGAGCACTGGCACAGGTGTATCACTTCTGTTAGTTTGTAAAAGAATTTAAACAGGAGGGAATCCAGATGAAAAATGTAATCCCCATCATGCTATTCGCCATATTAACGGGCAGCTGTTCCGCTGAAATACCCGCAGAAACCCTTTCATTCCCAATGGAGGAAACCATGGAGGAATCATTTTCGAGGTTTTATGCTCCAGTTGAATACACTTCCGAACCGGGAATGAAGCATCTTGGCCTGCCTCTGGTTACCGAGGATGTTATCAATCTCATGGAAGTTCTTCTTCTTGCAGGGCAGTCAAATCCAACAGATCAGCTTGTTGAGAACGGATTCGCCGTGTTTCCCATGCCCCAGCCAACAGACAATCCTGTATGGGCATTTGAGTACCTTGATCGCAGAGATCAGCCGATCTTTGTCTCCAGTGGCATTCCGCTCCACATGCTCCACATTTTCTTCGATCAGATCCTTCAACAGGTTGAAACAGATCATCTTTCTTCAGATCTGCTCATTATCTGCCAGGAACTGTACCAGAGCAATTTGAACAGGGGAAACAGGCTGAATGCTGCGTTTTTTGCTGTTCCTCTTGTGTTTCTGGACAATGATTTTGTTCCCCATACTTCCATTGAAGAGGAAGTCAGGAGTGAGATCTCACTTATGCGAGCTCACGAAGGATTCTCACCAAGCCCAATTTTCGGATACAAAGAGGATTATTCACAGTACGTCCCAAGGGGGCATTACACCGCTAGTGAAGAGCTGGAAAATTACTTCATGGCAATGATGTACATGGGCAGGATCACTTTCATTCTCACCGGCGGCAATCCCAATGGACCGGATGAAGAGTTCCTTGTTCCCGAGAACGCAGCACGCGAAATGACAGAAGCTGCTCTGCTTGTTGTCTCAGATCTCAACACAATCCAGACTGAGTCTGACA
>JAOZRM010000251.1:2143-3599 GCA_029940175.1 Candidatus Sabulitectum sp.
GTCTGACGGTTTGTCTCTGAAGTACAGATGGCAGAGGATCTACGAAATTACTGCGTTCTTTGCCGGTTTCGCAGATGACCTTTCTGCTTCACAATATCAGGCAGCAGCAGAAGACGTCTCAGGTGAAACAATCAGTTCGTCAGAGATTTACACCGACAGCTTCTATGATGGTTTCAAAGCATTCATTGCAGAGAACTTCTCCGGGCCTGCAATTTACAGTGGTACCGGAGCTTCCATAGTGATGCCGGACGGTTCTGGTGAATTCGACCCGGCAGAATTGCATACACTTCTCTCAAAAACAACCGGTTTCCGATTCTTCGGACAACGGTACACCCCGGACAGTGAAATGCTTGGCAAATTCGTCTTCCCAAACATCACCGGAAATCCACAGGGAGAACAGAGGTTCATGCCGTCGGGCATGGATGTTGCAGCCTCTTTCAGATGCGAAGCAGCTCTCCAGATAATTGAGGAAGACGGTACTATGCTTTACGGCCGCTATGGAGAAACCCTGGACAGCATGCAGGTCATGGTGGATAACTACAGTGAGGAAAACTGGCACGCTACTCTGTACATGTGCTGGCTCCACTCTCTGAGGCTTCTTTCCTCCCCCCGGGGCGAAGGTTATCCTGACTTCATGCAGACTGACGCATGGGATCGCTGTACACTGTCTACCTTCCTGGCATCCTGGGCAATGCTCAGACACGATACTATTCTATACGCCAAGCAGAGCTACACCGCTATGGCGGGCTGTGCTCCAGGAATAGAAGAACCGATCCCATCAGCTGGTTTTGTGGAACCGGTTCCTGAAGTTTACGCAGAACTGCGGGCTACACTGCAGATGGCAAGAAGAGGTCTTGAGAGTTACAATCTTTCAGACGATAACCTGACCAACCGATTCAACAATGCAGAATCTCTACTTGAAACCCTGCAGTCAATTGCTGAAAGAGAGCTTTCCGGGGAAATGCTTACACAGAGAGATGCAGATTTCCTCAAGGGCTTTCCCGGGTACCTTGAATCTGCAATAGCATGGGGCGGAGATACAGAAGAGGGTCTGGAAACCAGTCTTATAGCTGATGTACACACAGACCAGAACAGTTCAAGTGTTCTAGAGGTTGCTTCCGGCAATCTGGACTACTGTATGGTCATATACAGAAGAGCCGACGGAGTCGTAGAAGCTGCTCTGGGTCCTGTTCTCAGCTACTACCAGTTCACTCAACCAATGAACAACAGACTCACAGATGAGGTATGGCGAGACATGCTTGCAGACAATCCGCCGGAGAGACCTGAATGGACTGGCACTTACATTATTGAATAGCGAAAAGAAACACAGGAGGTAAAATGAAACTACTGTTGCTGCTCGCTCTGTCAATCCTTATTCTGCTGTCATGCGGAGCCTCTGAGACTGAAACTGAGATACTTTCCACAGATCAAACTTCAACTCCTTCCCTGACAGTTG
>JAOZRM010000252.1 GCA_029940175.1 Candidatus Sabulitectum sp.
TGCAATTTTCTTCTGCACTGTACTGAATTGCAGCATCACAGAAGCTATTTCCAGAACGGCTCTTGTTCTGAGTCGTAAATTAATTTATGAATTCATAAAGATAGCTCACATGAGAGTGACTTTCAAAGGAGAAATTGTGGCAGAATTAATATTTGTTCGAATTCATGCAGCACCTTGTGTAAATACGTGCTGGCACTGCTTCTGCAACGGCAGCCCTCAGGGCCGGTTCATGGATGAAAAGGTTGTACTGAAGGTGATTGACCATCTGGCTGAACTCAAAGAGAAAACCGGAATTAATGTGTTTCCTCTGTACTACGATGAACCGACATTGCATCCCGGTTTTATGAACATCGTGAAACACCAGATTGAAAAGGGTCTCACGTATGATCAGTCATGGTTTCCCACCAACGGTTACGGCCTGGCAAGGCTCTCAGATGAAGACTGGTCTTCTCTGAAGGATATTGGCTTTGATGGAATCAGACTGACCTTCCATGGAGTAGGGGAAGAGCACGACAGACTGGCAGGTAGAAAGGGCGCTTACAGCGATCTTGTCAAGACCATTCAAAAGGCGGAAGAGTTTGGTATTGACTGGTTCGCAGGAATGATCCTTAGCAGAGAAAATGCAGCCAATTATGAAACAACTAAAGCAGAAGTAGAGAGAATTGGCACAGCATGCAGCCCTTTCGGGTGGATGCTTCCCCAGTCTCATGGCAGAGCCACGGACAGCAGCAGAGTAGAAATGCAACATATCGAACATCTGCTGAAGGGTACCAGAGGCTGGATCACAGAGAAACAGCTGATCGAGAACATAGTCGCAAGCCCGGAACTCCAGGCCAGAAAGGCCAGGGAACACATTTGCGGTGTTGTCTATCTGGATATTGATGAAGACCTTAACGTTTTCTATGGAGGGGGATGCGACGGAGACCCATTCCATGATTACAAGAATCTTCTTCTTCTGGGGAACCTCAATGAAGAAAGCATATACCAGTGTTATGAAGGGTATCTGAACAACCCGCCGGGGCCAGTAAGGCTACTCTCGGATATTTCCTGGGGAGAACTCGCAGAGAAATACGGCGACCCGAACAATGAGCTGGTTCACCACAGAACTGACCTCACCGGCAGGAAGTGGCCCGAAGCATATCTGAAAGACTGTGATCTTTAAACAAAGAACCTGAAAGGACCGAAATTGAAATTTCAAATCAGCATTGCTGCCACTATTTCTTCCCTGCTCTTCTTTATCTCTTGTGGTACAGATCAGGCAAATGTCATTCTTATTCCCCATTTCGAGCTTGTGTCAACCGGTTCCTACGGAGTTGAGATGGGTGATTCACTGAACATGATAGGCAGCATAGCAGACCTCTGTTACCATCCTGACGGTTCCGTATTGATACTTGACAGGGCAGCCATGCTGGTAAGAAGGGTGAACCAGGGTGAAGTAACATTGCTCAGCCGTGCAGGCGAGGGCCCCGGAGAGATGATCTTTCCTCAATCACTCTGCTGTCTGCAGAATGGAAACATCCTTGTAGCCGATGAGGGCAAGCGGGAAGTTATGGAATTCAGCATTACAGGAGATTACCTTGGCAGTTATTTCAACACAGAAAGATATGTGCCACACCGCATGTTTCCAGTTGATTCATCTTCAATAGCAGGAGCCATTCTTGATCTGCGGATGGGTGAGGATCAGATTCTTTTTGCAGTGAACTTTGCACGCTTTGACGGAAATTCAACTCCCTCTGTGCTGTTCAACAGAAGAGTGTGGGAATGGCCAGCTCCTGAATTGTACACCGAGATTGAAATGATGCATTACGTCGCTGCTCCAGACGGCACATTCTATCTCACTATGGACAACACTGAATATTCTGTTTCCATCTACTCTGCAACAGGAGAGCTTACAGCAACCATACACCGCTCTGATCTGCCTCGAATAGCAAAGACAGAAGAGGAGATCGAAGAAGAAACAGCATTATTTGAAGAGCGTGCAGTAGAAGATCAGGCATACACCGGCGGCTACGAACCATGCACTTATCATTCGATGATTTCACTGGCTGGAGTTGATGCAGACGGTAATTTGTGGATTGAACGGCTTGACTCTGATCAGGAAACCGAAGGCTGCCTGTTTGATGTTTGGGATTCAACTGGAAATATGGTTTACACAGCATCATTCCAGGAGCCTGAAGCAAGCTCCGACATCCTTTTCCATGTGGATCAATACGGTATTCTGGCAAGCGTGGTAGATCCCGACCTGTTCCCCAGAGTACTTTTTCTGGAATTGGAGGATTGATCCACAGAGAGAGCAGGCAGACGCCGTAAAACTTCTTTCATTCCGATAATAGGATCATGGATTGAGATCGCAGAGAATATGTGGTACCACTTTTTCTATGTATTGCCGGAAAGTGGTACTGCTTTTGTGACCACGTCGCATTAACTGGTACCACTTATTGACTTTCTCCTGGTTATTTTCTATTGCTTTCCTTCCTGGTTTCTACAAAGGCTGGGTTGCTGAAAAGTTTGTAGCTCAGGAACTGACAGCATCCGGAATAACCCAGATGCATAGCTGGCAGGCAGGTAAGTCTAAGGTAGAGTTAGTCCTTCAATCAGATTGCATTTCAATTCCAGTTGAAGTAAAAGCAGGCAGAAGAACGTAAGCTAAGTCTGCTGGTGTCTTCGCTAAAAAACTCTTCACCTCTGGTGATCAAACTGGGTTTCTGGACCAATTCACTGACTCGGGGACGCAAACCAACTCTTAAGCTGCCACTGTATGCTGCCGGGCTTCTTGCAGACAAGAGCAGAATACGAAGTTGTTTCAACGGCACATAACTGTAGCAAGGTGTATTCGCCTGCAAAATTCGCCATTCCTGGGATACAACAAGGAATGTTATGGATGACCTGTTCAGTACAGAGAGGTGCAAAGGGCATCAGATCTAAACGACGGGCAGAACACTTTTTCCAGTGCTATAATACATCGTATGCACAGAGAGATCCCTGTTTTGATGAAGCCCATAAATGACTTGTTTTTTAAGAAACTGGAGTACTAATTATGTGTATCGAGGAAGAAAGATACTGGAGCAAAGACTTTCCTCTTCAGCAGGAAGCTGAAGACTTTGCAGGACGGATCAGAACATTCACAGTAGACTGCATTGAATTGCCCACGGGCTACACTGTTCGCGCTGTGGAAAATGGCACTGATCACATGGGATACTTGTTTGAATCGTTCAGTGAAACAAGCCCGTATTCCGCACTTGGAAATATCAGAGACAAAATGAGAAAGGCTCTTGCAACCAGGCATATTACAAAGTCAAAATATGGATACGACATGATGCACGATGAACTTAAAGGCAGAATTACCTGTGATGCCCAGGGCGAGCCAGTACTGATAGTTGATGGAATTCATCTTACTTTTGATGATTTCGGACAGTTTTTCTCATCCCATGAGGGGTTTGAGTTTTCACTTAAAATAAACGAGTCACTTCTCTGAAGAACTGCAAAGAAACATCATCCTGCAGGAAGGCACCGGTCATGTCGGCTATTCACAGCATGCTTAAAGACACTTTTGGATTCAGCGAGTTCAAACGGGGTCAGGAACAGGTGATTACCAACT
>JAOZRM010000253.1:0-1477 GCA_029940175.1 Candidatus Sabulitectum sp.
CTTAGTTCTGGAGGACCTTTTGCCATTGGTGAGAACGGACCTTTAAATCTCTGGCTGGGATCTTCGTGGGAATTGCTTCAAACACCTCCTGGAATTGAGTTTGAAGAACTAATGGGCGAAACTTCCTATACAGAAAATGCCATTGCTTCCATAACGAATGATGTTCCCGGCTGGTTTGGAAGAGGTTTTGTAAAAACTGCAGCATTTCTTTCCATCCCCGGACCAGGGCGTAACATTGAAGCCCCTGAACTGCTGGGTTCAACTATTCTTAAATTCCTTCTTCCACTAACTTTTTTCTCAATTGCTCTTGGCATTTCCGGATTCGGACGAAATGCGGCAACATCACTTATTGTCACAGGGCTGGCAGCATCATTTCTTTTCTTTCCTTCCATGAGGCACAGAGCGGTTTTCATCCCTGCTCTGATAATATCTGCAATGCATCTCAGATGGAAATTCGCCGCACCTGTTGCTCTTATTGTTTTAGTGTTCTCAGTGTTTTCTAATTATCCTGCTGAAGTGCGATCAGGATTGACTGAAGTGCAGGTAGCCCAGAATCAAATGGAATCCGGCAGTTTTGAAAAAGCACTTGAAAGTCTGAGAAGGGCAGAGGAAGACGGGTTCGAAGGAGCCGACCTGCACTCTATCAGAGGGGCATGTATCGCCTCTTCCGGTGGCGTCTTCCAGGAAGCTCTTCATGAGTTTGGTCTGGTGCTGGAAATAGCTCCGGAGTCGCCCACTGCATGGAAAAATATGGCTGCCCTGCTGTGGAATTATGGGTACCGGGATGATGCCCTGTTTGCAGCAGAAAAAGCTGTTTCCCTGAATCCTGCATTGCGGTCGGAACTCAGTCCGATTCTTTCCGTGGTGCGTTAATCCAATTTCCTGGAATCAACATCAAGATACGGTTTGATATCCAGAAGAGGTGTTCCATCCAGAACACTGAGCCCTGAAGTATAGACTTTGTTCCCCTGGATTTTAAGCAGCCTGGCAACATCAATTCCAATGGTGTTGGGTCGATTGGGTGATCTGGACGCAAAAAGACCGATAGATCCGCCATTCATACCTGGGGGGTGAGCAATGTTGGAACCGTTGTATCCCTTTGCTCTGTCAATATGGAAAAACACAATTATGTACTTATGCTTTTCCAGGTCTTTCAGCCCGGGTGCATATTTTTCATCAAGTTCAAGAATAAAAGGTCCGCTGGTATCGTCTTCAACAGCCTGAAATGGTGCCATATCAATGTACGGTGTGTGAATGACACCAATCGAATTGTAGATTATCTGCATGCGGTTACAGATCCTTTCTCAGGAAGAGTTTGTAGCCGATAAAAAAGAGGATTGCTGCCCACACGCCGGGATATATGATCTCCCACAGGGGCAGATTACCACCGAATCCCATGAACGCAAGTGCTTCCTCGAGCATACTTGCCTTGGGAAGCAAACCCATCTGAACAGATCTGTATCCCCGTTCAAACGGA
>JAOZRM010000253.1:1487-3592 GCA_029940175.1 Candidatus Sabulitectum sp.
GAAGGTCGGGAACCCCCTTTGCAAGTTCTACAATGTTGCCCATGCCCACAGCAAAGCCCTCAAGGATAAATGTTATGAGCATTGCAGGGATCTTACCCACAATCATTGAAAACATGATAACGAAGGCCCAGGTGGCAGAAAGCCATACAGGCATGCTGAGCACTGCAAGAGGAATGTTGGATGGTGTGAACGGAGCATAAAAGGCAGTTATGGCAGCAGTTAGCCCGAAGAGGAGGTATCCGAACACTATGGATACGATAAGAGGAGCAAGAGCTGTTGAAGCGTATACCTTGAATCTTGACTGGGGAAGAGCTGCCCAGATGGACATTCTTCCGGCTTCCATCTCATCGGGTAGAATACTGGCCCCCAGAACGATAGTAAGCCCCCAAACCATTACAGAGAGCATTGAGCCTGCAATGGAGAGTGCTGCATAGGCCAGATCTGCATTGGATGTGGGGATACCGCTTTCTGCCCCTAAAGACTGGGGATCAACAGAAGCGATTCCTCTCCAGAAGAGGAGCAGGTAACAAAGAGAGAGAATTCCAACAATAAGAAGTAATTTCCTACGAGCCATGTGCTCCAGAGCATTAAGAAACATCAGTCTCTCCTTCCATGATCCGCATGAATATGTCTTCAAGAGATTCCTTGTGAAGTTTTATACCGGTGAACTCCACACCGCTTCCGGCAACAAGTGCCGTGAACTCTGCAAACCCGTTTTCAGATGCCAGTGGGTAGACAAGAGTTTTTTCCTTTACTGTACCCAGATTATTCAGTGCTGATTTCATGACATCAGGTTGCAGTGTTTCAATAACTGCATTGCCCTTGAACTGGGACAGGTCTTCCAGGCGGTCGTGGGCAACAAGAGCCCCTTTATGCACAAAAGCTGCCCAGTCGCAGACTTTTTCCACCTCACCCAGGAGATGACTGTTGAGAACAACTGTTGATCCAAGATCCACCAGCTCGGCAACTGTGCTTCTTACCAGCATTCTTCCAGCAGGATCAAGGCCGGATGAAGGTTCATCAAGAAAAACTGTATGAGGTGTGCCACAGGTCATAAGAGCAACCGCAATTCGCTGTCTCTGGCCTTTTGACATTTTTCCCAGTTTCCTGTTCAGGAGATCTCCGCAGGCAAGATTATCAGCTCTGTGGACAAAATCCATTTCTCTACCCTCATTGCGCACTCGTTCCAGTTGACGATACATCTGCAGGGGAGTGGCCCATTTGGGAAAGGATATCCGTTCTGGAAGAAATCTGACTCCAACCCTTGATCGGGGATCAGAAGGAGGAAGGCCATACAAACTGATACTTCCTGTGTCGGGAACGGCAAGTCCAAGTACAGCACGCATGAGTGTTGTTTTACCTGCGCCGTTTGCGCCGAGAATTGCCAGAGATTGACCTTTTGAGATGTCGATACTGAAGTTTTCAGTAAGAGCTTGAGTTTTTCCGAAACGCTTGGAGATACTGTCAACGCTTATTGCTGTGTTCCTCATATCCTATATTACCTCCTGTATTCAATTAGGAGGAATATTTGACCAAACGGATGCAAAGTGCAAGGTTGATCGCCGTTCTTGTTGCTGGGGCTGCATTTACATACATCCTGCTTATGCAATCAGGATCTATGCGATCCACTGTAACTAACATCTTGGCGGCTCTTGGCAGGGCAGACACATTCTGGCTTCTTGTATCCCTTGTTCTTTTTTCGGTTACGCAACTTCTTCGTGCCCTGCGCTGGCAGGTGCTCTCGTGGGATCACAGAATAACACTTGGAAGATCTCTGCCTCTCACCGCAGTACATGTTGGACTGGGGCATCTTCTGCCAATGAGGCTTTCAGATGTGGCCCTGGTGGGGTTATTTAGAAAATATGCGTACCTGCCGTTTGGAAACGGAGCAGCAACTGTTATGCTTGCAAAGATCATGGATGTGATCGCAATGGGTTTTGTGGTTGCATGCAGTTTTGTTGCAGGTCTCTCAGGTCCAGTAGTATACGTAGCTGCTTCAGTTTCTGTTATTGGCCTGTTGTCACTTTTTTTTCTTCCATTCATTCTTTCCTTTTTTATAAGGCCTGTGAAGAAAATATTCGGTTCAGGAAAGTTTGTGACACTTT
>JAOZRM010000071.1 GCA_029940175.1 Candidatus Sabulitectum sp.
GTTCCATCCCAGGTGATACAGGTTTCACTCTTGAATGTGTCGTACCAGTATTGGTCTGGCCCTGGAACTCCAGGGCCACCGGACCAGTCAGACTGATTGATTTCGTAGGCGGATGCAGTTAGCAAAGCTATTACAGTAAGAGCGATTGAGAATCTCATACTTACAATTCACCATTCTCAAGTTTGACCCAGCCGATACGTACCGGCATCTGTTCATTGCCGTCCGGTCTGAAAGAGAGCCAGATCTCAGTAATTCTGCGACCCTGCCACTCTGTACTCAGATCAAAGACTTCCATTCTTCCCCAGTCGGAATCAAGTGTACCTATTTCCTCTTCACCGGTTATGTTGTTGATGTCTTTCCAACCCAGATATACGTCACAGTCATCTTCTGTTTTGCCAATCAGGCTGAGGAAGTGGTAAGAATCGCCATCTATGACTTCACCGTCCATGTCAAGATACATTTTGTTGTCGGCGAGATGGCTGCTGCTTACACTACCCTCAAACATGCCTGAAATTGAGTCGGTATATGCAGTAGTCCAGCCAACCATTGAAGAGATATCATCAGTATACCATGCAGGAGGAGGGCTGGAGGCTGCCTCAGTCATATCCCATGGGTCTTCACGAACCTTGGTTGCCCAGTCATTGGGTTCTATCAGAAAGGTCATTCTGGCTGTGTTGTCTGCTCTGTCCGGTTCACCTATCCACGGAGTTGCCCGTGCTTCAAGCATGTGCGGACCGATGTCATCTGTGTCTGGCTCCCATTCAAAAACAACATCTCTGTATTCGGATTCCCTGCAATTGCCGGAGCCGTGAGTTAGCCCGGTGAAGTTTATCTCGGAGGAGCCAATGGTTTCTTCCGTTGTAGCGTCGTAAAGATTAACTTGAATACGCATTTTACCTCCAGTGCCCATATTATAGTACCGTGCAATAATATGAACACTCTCACCTGGAACTGCGGTCATATCAACAGTGGCAGTGTCACCTCTGGCTGGAAGAATCGTCCACACATTGTTGTCTGTAATTCTGACATCTGCTGGAATGGGTGTGGAGAAATCAACCAGTTCAACAAGCCTGGCTTCACCAGGTCCCAGGGTATCTAAGAATGTAAACGTACCAGTTGGTCCCTCGGTTCCATCCATAACAAATCTGCGGCTGTGATCAAGCAGGCGATTGCTGCAGGCTGCCCAGTACGGGAGATCGGATGAATTGAACGAAATTTCATAAGGAGTAGACTCTGCTCTGCAGAAACGGTTCACATAGAAGAGATAGTATTTGTTCTGTGCAGGATTCTCGAACACCTTTATCCTGGGCAAAACGAAGTGAATTGGTATAGAGGATAGAGTGGTGGCAATACTGGCCTGGTCAGAGTACCCGTCACACCAGAACAGATCATACATCTCCGGACCTATTCTCAGTATCTGTGTGAAAATGCGCTCCAGTTTGTTGAAAAGATCACCATGAGGCTTGAAGAGCCATTCATTGTAGTACTCGTTGTATTTCGGGTCAGGCGACTTCACGGGAGGCGTCGGGAGATTGTACAGTGGATCAAACCCGGCATTCCACGGGGGCAGGTGAGTTACACTCTGGTAGATGTACTCTTCGTTATCCTTTGGCCATCTGTTGGTATACACATACTCTTCGTATGGTGCGTCGAAGGGTATCAGGTTATAGTCCAGCAGCGAGCTGGATATGAAGTTATTAACATCGGCTAAATTGTTGGGACTTTGTATGTAACTGCGAAGATTGTATGGGAAGATCCCCTTTGCCTGATGGAGCAGTGCAATGTTGCAGAGCATCAGAAACTCCTGCGGAGCTGGTTTGCGGTAGGTGTAGGACTTGTAGTGGAGAGTTGAATCAGTAAGTACTAACGGACCACCTGCGGCTCCGAATGCCTGAGGAAAGTAGAAGGTTGGTACGTCATTCTCCAGAGCCGGTACAATAGTAGAGTCTATACCTTCTTCAAAGTGGTCTATCAGAAACAGCCAGTCATCATCACACATGGTTGTAGATGATGAATTGTTTTGGTTTACATATCTGAATGGATAGTAATCGAAGCAGATGAAGGCTGGAGGATTGTCTTCCGGAGGCTGTGGAACACCTCCAATTGGAGGACCCTGATAAATTGCATTACATACAGCTTCTACTGAAATAGCCTGTCTGGCAAAAGTGCCATTATCAATTCCACCGAAATCAGTGTACTCACCTGGAAGTATTGTGTGCAACAGAGAGAAATTCAGAGTGGTTGTTACGGGGAAATCATCATCGTGTTCCGCAATATACTTGATCCATGAAAACAGGCCGGTGCTTTCAACCTCACTCAGTGCTGGAACAGGTGGAACTGTATTTGCCCATTCCTGTGTGTATAGATTCGGGAAGTAGATTGAGTATTCCTCTTCATCTTCAATCATTCTTGTTCTCTGTCTGCTGGGTGCTTCATCGAAGATGTAGTAGAACCAGAGGCATTTAAAATCATCCATTTTTCCAGCTACGAACTCATTAATTGGGTATATGCCATAAGTCCAGTCCGAATACATATCTGATGCTGAAGAGGTTTGTTGAAGGGAGTCATAGTTTATTGAGGCTTGGGCGTATGCATCATCTGACGTGAATAACTCTTCCGGATTCCTGAACCAGTTTTTTCTGTTTCCAGCAGCAGCAACCATGTATTGTTCAAGATCGGATGGTGCGTAAACTAACATCATGCCGGTTTCATCGCATTTTGTAAGGAATTGACGAAAATCATAATCATTTGCCCAATCCCATCCGTGAGTTCCTTGAATATGTCTCCACATTAAGTCGCAGATCTGATCCGTTCTGATTCCTCCGAAATGTGGGACAAAAGATGAGTTGATTCTAAGGCCGACAATTGGAATTGAGTTGAACTGCGGTTCAGCAGACAGCGAGGAACTTGCCAGGACTATGATAAATCCTGCTGTAATCACTGCATTCAGTAAAAGACTTTTCATGAAAACTCCCCTGTTCCGGTGATATTAACAAACTACAAACGAATATCACAGGTAATGGGGGGGGGGATGTCAAGAGGATATATGGAAGCCCGGGGGTTTCAAAAGACTCTTTGCATTATGGCTTCATATTCACTGCTTGAAGAAATATGATCAGAAGAGCAACTCAGGAAGCGCCGAATACGGAATCGTACTTTTGGTGCTGTGGGAGGCGGCAGTTGAAAACTACCGCCTGCCCGATAAATTGTTACTTTACTGAACCATGAAAAGCTGCTGGTAACCCAGTTCCGGATCTTCCTCCCAGGCTAGAATACCGTTGGGTCCCAGAGAAAACTTCCAGGTCCAGCCGGACTCGGGAAAAACCTTGTGACCGATTAGTACGCCTTCCAGGTCGAAGATGTCGAAGAATGGCTGTTCCATTGTTCCACGCTGTACCCAGATGTTGCCATCAGGTCCGATATCCACGCTGATCACCATGTCGTGGTATGGTTCCGGTGTGAATTCACCCATACCCTGAGCGCCCATCTGACTGAAAAATGCCTCCATGTAGATTTTCTCATCAGCTATTTGTTCAGGGGTTTTGGCAACAGGCTCAAGAGGCATAGTGATTGTAAAAGCCTCGGTCCCATCAGGAAACCAGCCATGAACCGTATAGTCTTCGGAAACTTTCAGGGCGAAAAGAATTAATTCTTCATTTCCACCCATGGCGATACCCAGAAGGAAATCGTTGATAAGGTCAGAGCTGTTGGCGATGAGGTCACTGATTGATAGTTCCATAGAGTCTTCCCACAGGGAAAGTTCGTAATCCTCTGCACCGTAGGGATATATAACTACCCTTCTGAACATCACAAAGCTACCTTCACCCGCCTCTTCAAAGTCAGGCTTATAGGAGGCAAACATGCTGTCTGATATAGCAACACTCTGCATTGGCGGATTTTGAGCCCAATGTGAAATCTCTTCCAGGTAATTGAGAGAATCATCAAAAACAACAAAACCCTGCTTCATCATGTTAAGAGCAACAACATTGCCACCGATCTGGAAAAATTCAAAAGTGGCAAATGAGAGTTCTCCGGGGCCGCTGCCGTTCCGGGAGATCTGTCTGATGTATTCGCCGGAAGGAGTGTACTCCTTGAAACAGGCAGCACCATTGTCAAGAACAAGAATATTACCTGAAACCAGGTGGTACTCCGCATCGGTAAGAATGCCGAATGTGTTGGTGGAATCTCCAAGCTCTTCACCTATGTATCCTGTAATCTCAAGGGTATCCACAGGCAATGAAAGAGTTTCCGCCCCTTCTGAAACTGCTTCTTCCTCCCCTGCACCGCAGGAAGAAAGAAGGATTAAAGCAAAAACAGCAAAGAAAAGTATCTTCATTTTTTTCTCCGTTCAAATAGGTTAACATGTATAAGTTAATACGAATTTCGGGAATGTCAAAAAATTCCTGAAACAGTATATTCTGTTTAACGGGGGAAGGAGCCTTCTGGATGAAAATAACAGTACTAGGCTGTGGAAGATGGGGCAGTTTTCATCTCTGGTATGCAGCCGAACAGGGGTATCAGGTAACAGGGTGGGAACCGGCGAACAGCGAGAATTTTGCCATGCTTGTAAAGAACAGATCAAACCCGTATCTAACCCTGCCGGATTCAGTAAAGTTAACGACGAATCTGGAGGAAGCTCTTACCGCTGATCAGATCATTATCTCGGTACCGGCACAGCTTTTTCGCGGACTGGCAGCACAACTGTCAGAGTATGATCTTTCCGGTGTCGATGTTGTTCTGTGCATGAAGGGGCTTGAGTTGTCCACAGGTAAGAGGCTTTCAGTAGTTGCTGAAGAGGAGGGATTGAATCCTCGTTCTGTAAGTATCTGGGTTGGCCCCGGGCATCCGCAGGACTTTGTAACAGGCGTTCCCGGTTGCATGCTGATAAGCTCACTGGATGAGGAAGCTTCCATTAGAATTACAGAGAGAATGGGTTCGCCTCTTGTAAGAATGTACCGTTCCACCGACCTTATCGGCTGTGAGATCGGAGCTGCAGCCAAGAATGTAGTCGGCATTGCTGCAGGAATGCTGGACGGCATGAAGATGAGTGGACTCAAGGGTGCTCTTATGGCAAGAGCTCCACAGGAGGTCGCCCGTCTGGTTCAGGCATCCGGCGGCGACTGGAGAAGCGTTTACGGTCTTTCACATCTGGGAGATTACGAGGCCACACTATTCTCAAGATTCAGCAGAAACAGGAGTTTTGGGGAATCTCTGGTGAGAGAGAAAAAAATGAGCGGTCTTGCTGAAGGAGTACCAACTTCTCATGCTATGCTTTCTCTTGCTGAAAAACTTTCTGTGGAACTTCCTATAACATCCATGGTACGAAGTATTATTGACGGAGAAACAGATTTGAGAACAGCAATAGGAGAACTTTTCCTGCGACCGCAAAAGGAAGAATTCAGTGCTTCACTTGAATAAATTGCTTTGTATTTTTGTATTACTGATAGCAGTAGGGCTGGCTTCCGCAGAAGAGAACTGCAGGTACTTCTGGGTGGTCAGGGATGGCCTTTCAACCCCGGAAGAAATCGATGAATTACTCATAAGAGCCCAAGCTGCCGGTGCTAACGGAGTATTGGTTCAGGTGGTGGGCAGGGGAGAGGCTTACTATAAATCTGAACTTCTTCCTTCGGCTGATTTTTCCGGTTTTGAAGATCCTCTCCAGTATGTGATTCAGAAGGCAGTACCAATGGGCATGGAGGTTCATGCCTGGGTAAATGCCTATCTGGTGTGGTCTGCGCCATGGGAACCGGAATCTCCAGACCATATTTATCATACGCACCCTGAGTGGTTTACATCTCACATCAATGGACGGAGCTCAAGATCCTACACCCAGGAACAAGCGGAAGCAGTGGGTCTTGTAGGCGCAACATTGTCACCTGCCTTCCCCGGTGTGAGAAGATTCATAACAGACGTTGCTGTTGAAATAGCAGAAAACTACAATATCCATGGTATTCATCTTGATTACATCAGATATCCCAATTCTTCTTTTGGATATTCACCGGAAGAACTGGAGCTTTTCAAAATTGCCACCGGTTTCACCCCGGAAGAAGAGCCGGAGCAGTGGGGTATATGGAGGCAGCAGCAGGTAACAGAAACTGTATCTACTGTTCGGGCTTCACTGAGATCTGTAGATCCGGGAGTACTTCTTTCATGCGCCGTGATGGCAAATCCTTACTCGGCTGCATCAGAATTCTCCTGCGACTGGCAGACCTGGTTAACCCGCGGACTGGTTGATTTTGTCTGCCCTATGGCTTATACCTCAGATCCTGAGCGGGCTCTTGAACTGGCAGCATCCACCACTTCGATGTATCCCGAAAAGGTTGTATACGGAATCGGTGTCTGGAATCAGACGGTAAGTAATGCTCTTGCAGGTGCGGAGGAAGCATTGTCACTGGGTGCCGGTGGAATATGTGTGTTCAGTTTGAATTCACTGCCTTCCGGTGGAGAGCAGACTATTAGAAGAAGCTGGGGAACCGGAGCACCGGAGCACGGTGTATCTCCTGCATATTTTAACAGAGTGAGGATACCTTGAATTTAGCAGTGCTGGCCAGTGGATCATCAGGGAATGCTCTGGCAATAGAACACAGGGGACAGATGCTTTTTTTTGATGCAGGTCTAAGCGGCAAGCAGCATCTTCTTCGCCTGGAAAGTTCCCGGTTGCCCAAAGCCGAACCAGTTGGGCTTTTTCTCAGCCACGAGCATGGTGATCATTCCAGGGCTGCTGGAATACTTGCGAGAAAATGGCAGATACCTGTGTTTGGTACAGAGGGCACCATACACGGTTCAAAACTTGTGGGACAGAAACTTCATGGTCTTGAATATTTCTCCAATGGAGACACTGTTCAAGTGGGGCACTTCACGGTCCAACCCTGGAGCATTTCTCACGATGCCAGAGATCCAAGTGGCTTCACTGTTACAGCAGAAGGTCGTAAACTAGGCATTGCTACTGATATGGGCGTATTCAGTCCACTTGTGCAAACTATGCTTGAGGGATGTCATGGGCTTGTCTTTGAATTTAACCATGATACTGATATGCTCTGGAATGGTTCATACCCCTGGCCGCTGAAACAGAGAATTGCTTCAGGCGAGGGGCACCTTTCCAATGATGACGCTGCTGAGGCACTGGGTATGATAGTGCATAAGGAGCTGAAGTTCTGCGTGGCAGCCCATCTCAGTCAGGAAAACAACACTGCTGACCTGGCATTAAGAAGCTGTATGCAGGTCGCCGAAGAAAGATTTAGAGTTCTTGCGGGAAAGCCTTATCAGGCTCTACCCTTCTTTGAAGTATAGGAGGCATTTTGTTCAAGGCCATGATTCTGATGCTTGCAGTTGTCGCCACGGTCTGGGCGGGAACAGCAGATTTTATTTTTGAGGGAGCTGGAATAACTCCTATTGGTGGATGGGGAGAAAACCTCAGTAACGGACTTGCTGGTGGTTTGTATGCCAACTGGCTCTTTTCACCAAAACTCAGGGCAGGACTGGGAATTGAAGGAGCGGTCTTTGGTGATGCCAACCAGGGGAGTGCCTCATTTACACAGCTAAAACCAATGGGTACCGCATCATTTTTTCTTCGTCCCCATGGTGTTATTTTTAATCCCGGTGTAGTGGTTGGTTTCGGATACTGCAGAAGCCGACTTGCTTCAGGCGGCGGTATTGACCCCGAAAGCTGGGATATGTTCTGGCGAGCAGGGATCAGATGGAATTTCAGTCTTGGCTCACCATGGCGAGCAGGCCTGGGGCTTGATCTGGAAAGTGTCATTGCTTCGGAAAAACCAGGGGATGCTTTCAAATTGACCTTCGGTGTCTCAAGGGAGGTACAGTTGTGAAAAACACTGTGGCAACAGTTACTGTGATATTTCTGTTACTTTCTCTTGGGTGTGATAGTAATCCTCTCTACTTCCGTCTCTCATCCGATTACTTTCCCATATCACCTGCAGGAGCAACGTGGGAATACACCATTGATGGCGGTGGAAGCAGAATAGTTACTATAGTGGATCAGACAGTTGTAGGTGAACGACCCTGCTGGAGACTTCAATCGGGAGCAGATTACAACTACTGGATCAATGAGAATGGCAGACTTGAGAAGTATGAGGATCACACGGTGCTGTTCAACGGATTCGAAGTTCCCATATATCAGGCGTGGATCACCATGTTTCAATGGCCTCTGGCAAACGGAATGACATTCAGAGATTCGGTAAGTGCTCAGGCAGTGAGTCAGGGTGTAACTCTGAGTCATACATGGATCCGAAACCAGACAGTTGCAGGTCCTGAAGTATCTCCTGACGGTGTCTGGAGTGACTGCTACAGGATTCATCAGGAAGAAATAATCATCAACTGGATCCAGACAGCGGGTTTTGCTCCGGAGACAACAACTTCCGTGCGCAATATCTGGCTTGCCCCTGATGTGGGTATGGTTATGATGCAGTCTGCTGACAGCCTGATCACTCTTGTATCATTTACTGGCGGGGAAGAATAGCTCCGTATGAACATGGAATTTACTTTTTCAAGGCATGATGTTTCCACTGTTGTTGGTACAGCCAGCAGAGTTGAGAACATAAGTGTATCACCTGATCTTCTCATTCTGGATTCAGAAGTAAAGAACAACTACAAAGACAAATTGCCTTCGTGTGATCATGAAGTTGTACTTATCGGTGGCGAAGGAAGTAAAACCCCGGACGTTCTGGAAAAACTCTGGCAGAAGATGAGTCAGGTGAATTTAAGAAGAGATTCAAGAGTGGTAGTTATAGGAGGAGGAACCGTCTGTGATACAGGCGCATTTGCTGCTTCAACATGGAAGCGCGGAGTGAATCTGACTCTGGTGCCCACCACTCTGTTGTGTATGGTGGACGCCTCTCTCGGTGGAAAGACTGCGGTGAATATCGCAGGCGAGAAAAATCAGGCTGGAACTGTGTATCCCGCATCTGAAATAATTATCTGCCCTGAATTTCTGGAGACCCTTTCGCAGAAAGAATTGAACAACGGTCTGGCAGAAGCGTTAAAAACAGCAGTGATAGGTGACAGAAAAATAGTTGAGTACCTGCAGAAAAAGGATTACCTCCAGGCAGTAACAGCATGTCTTGCAGTGAAAGGCAGTATCGTAGCCGAAGATCTGGAGGAAACCGGCAAGAGAAGATTGCTCAATCTGGGTCACACCATTGGTCACTGCATTGAGGCAATCAGCAGCTTCGAAATAGATCATGGAGCAGCAGTAGCAATGGGTATTCCAGTGGCAGCAGAAATGGGAGGAAATCATACATTTGCCGGTGAACTCAGGGAAGTCGCAGGAGAGCTTTCTATTGAAACAGCAATTCCATCTTCTGTTACCCTGTCCGGGATACTCAATCACCTGAAGAACGATAAGAAAACAACTGCGGCCGGAAGGATATGGATAATTCCCCATGGCTGGGAAGATTGCAGGCAGGTTCTGCTGGATTCATCAACAGAGAAGGAACTGCTGGAAAAAGTATGGCAGTAAAATCAGTTGATGGAGGTTCTTTCTGGGATCATCTGGAGGAATTCAGACGAAGAATATTCATTATGCTTATCACAGTTGGAGTTTTTGCAGCAACTGCATTCTTTTTCAGTAGATACCTGACAAATTTTGTTACAAGTACTTCCCCCTGTGAACTGATTGCTTTAGCACCGGCAGAGGCAATCACTGCCCACCTGAAATTGTCTGTAACGGTGGGTATCATACTGGCTTCACCTGTTCTTCTCTTTCAGATGTGGAGATTTATTGCCCCTGGTCTCTACAGAACAGAACGAAAAGGAGTGATCTCGGTAACTATTGCAGGATCTCTTCTTTTTATCGGTGGTGCTGCATTCGCCTGGTTTGTTATGCGCAAACCTGCTCTGCTCCTGTTTCAGAGTTTTGAAACCGGGAACATCCACGGGGCATGGAGTGTTGCTGCATACATAGGGTTCATCGGTTCGTTCCTGCTGATCTTCGGTACGGCATTTCAGCTTCCCCTTGCGGTGTTGTTTCTTACAAAAACAGGAATCATTGAACCACGGACATTGGGGAAGTATCGCAGGCATGTGGTGGTTGGACTCCTTATCATGGCGGCCATTCTTACGCCGCCAGATCCACTCACACAGGTTATGCTCGCTCTTCCTCTGTATATTCTTTTCGAGATAAGTCTTGTGGCGGCCAGAATCTCGTTCCGAAAGGCAAAGAGTGCTTCAGAGCAAACTGCAACCACTGGTTGAGAAGTGCGGGGCGGTCAATCTGATCATCCCGGTGTACAATGAAGAAGCGATACTGAAAAGTCAGCTTGAACCTGTTCTAAACCAGCTTCCAGAAGGTTTCTTTGTAACAGTTGTCGAGAATGGTTCAACCGATAAGACTGCATCTATCCTGAATACAATGAAAGTACAGAACACCAGTTTGAAAGTTATTCACCTTCCTGAACCGAGCTATGGAAACGCAGTAAGAGAGGGGCTTGAAAGCTCAACAGCAGACATCCTTATGGTGGATGATCTGGATGTACTGGACACAGATTTCTGGGTGAGCGGTCTGGAGATAATTGCTGAAGGTTCCACAGATTTGATTCAGGGATCAAAAGTTCTTGCAGGCAAAAATGACAGACGCCCTTTTTTAAGACGGGCAGCCACCAGGGTACTTACCTCTCTTCTTCGACTGCTTCTCGGGTTCAAGGGAACGGATACCCACGGACCCAAGATAATGAGACGTTCCTCAATGGCTTCGATCTTTCCACAATGTGGTAATGAGCCGGATCTTTACCCTTCAGAGCTGATAATCAGAGCACAACGGATGGGTCTGGTGATCAGAGAACTGCCAATCAAGCTGGAGGAGATCAGAGAAACCCCACTGGCCCTCCACAAAAGAGTTCCCAGGGCAATCAGGGACCTGTTTCGATTGAGAACAAAACTTGGAAAGAGCTAATAATACTGCAATGAATATTAAATCAATATGTTTATCGAGTAATATCACGGAAGGGGATTTATGCATTCACCCAAAGCTGATCTGAGACTGCCCTGCCCTTGTGGTTCAGGTAGGAAGTACAAAAACTGTTGCTGGGCTAAGGAAAGAAGAGAGTATGCTGCTGGCAGGGAAGCCATATCAAATGCTATCCTTGACATATTCGATTATGTGCATGAACACATGCTGGATGATATGGCTCATGTGACAAATGTGGTGCTAAAAGATCTGTACCATCAGTTCAGTTCTGAAACAATGGATTCAGTTAAGGAAGCAGTTGGCGAGCTTTTCGGGCTTTATGTCCTGGATGTTTGTGTTTGTGATTTGGGGTCAAACGGTGGAGCAAATCCTATTGATTTGTATCTGAAGAAGAAGGGTGACTCTCTTCATCCATGGGTAATTGAGTTTCTCGGAAACTGGAAGGAAGCAAGCCTTTCTCTTTTTGAAATTCAGAAGGTGAATTTTAGGAAATCATTTACAGCGAAAGATGTTTTTTCAAGAAAAGAGTACCTGGTTATTGATGGACAGGCATCCGAGAGTATTGAACCTCTGGATTATTACTTCATGCGAATCGTTCCGGTCAGAGACGAGTATCTTCTTATTCCGTTTTTCCTTCCAATTGATCGGGAATCGACAGATCTTTTTAAGGCTAATATCAAAGAACTGAAAAAGGATATTCCTGGTTCAAAAACGGTTACCTGGAAACGATTTTTTAAGAAAAACTGGTTTTTGATTCCTTACCTGTGGCTGAAAAAGATAGCCCTCAGTATGGAACCACCAATAATTCTGAACACCGATGGAGATCCCATAGAAATGCTCCGGCTGGAATTCCACCTGAAAAAAGGAAGCAGTTTCCAGGTCAACAGTATTCTTTCCTCCATTCCGGACATGGAGAGGATTTCTGATGCTTCTTATAATTTTGTTGTAGACACAAGTCAAAGAAACGATATCACATTAGATAACGTTATCATATCGAGCCTTGATGTTTCGGAAACGGAAGTGATTGCCAGGGTGAACTCCGGGAGCAGGGCAGACATGATAGTTGATCTTCTTAAGAAGCACCTAGGCAAGTTTATAGAGGACATTACCGAGGAAGAAGATTACTATGATTCCGAATCCAGCCATGATGATTCCGAAGACGAAATTCCAGCTGAGATCAAGATAGAATTGATGACGGAGTTTCTGGATAATCATTACAGAAAGTGGCTGGATATGCCCATCCCGGCTCTTGATGGATTGACCCCGCGGCAGGCTGCAAAGAAACCTTCAGCTCGTAAGAAGCTCATAGCACTGTTGCAAAAAGATACAGCATCACCGGTGGAGGGTTTCAGTTATGACAAGTCTTGGTTGTGGAAAGAGCTTGGTCTGAAAATACAGTAAATGTCCTTCTTTCATCGATGGTTCTTTGACACGTAAACAAATGTATACTATTTTACCTTTGGCGAAGAATGCCGGAGGTGAATTTTGCAGGAGCTCGGAGAACGGATAGAAATGATCTGCCACTTTGCAGGGGGCAGTGTGACCCCGTGCAGGTTTCGCTGGCAGAACCGTGTTTACCATGTTGTAAGGGTTTCATCCTCCTGGGAAAGCAGGCGGGGTACTGTTAAGTACTATCATTATGTTGTCCGTACATCTGCTGACGACGTGTACGAGATCCATCTCAATACCGAGACCATGGGCTGGATAGTGGATTGTGAGTATTCCCATGGAGCCTGAAAGACGGATACTTCATGTGGACATGGACGCCTACTTTGCCTCGGTTGAGCTGCTGGGTCGTGAGGAACTTCATGGCAAACCGGTCATAGTGGGTGGTGCCCCGGGCTTCCGCTCAGTGGTAACTTCCTGTACCTACGAGGCAAGAAAGTACGGCGTACACGCTGGAATGCCCATGACACGTGCGCTTAATCTTGTACCCAACGCAGTGATACTCTCCGGTAGTTTTGCCCGTTACAAAACGTACAGTCATCGCATTATCAAGGTATTCCTTTCGTTTACACCCAAGGTACACGCCACCAGTATTGATGAAGCTTTCCTTGATCTAACCGGTACATCAGGGGGCATCATTGACAGGGCACTGGAGATACAGAAAGCAGTTTACGAAGCCACTTCTCTGTGGTGTACTGTAGGTTGCGGACCCAACAGGCTTCTGGCCAAAATGGCGTCAAATCTGAACAAACCACAGGGAGCAGGGCTCTTAATGCCAGATGATATTGTTGAGCTTCCTGTTGGTGCCATCTGGGGGATCGGTCCCAGTACTGCAGAGAAACTAGGCATGTTCGGAATCAATACCATAGGAAAGCTCCGAAATCTTCCCCGGGGAACTCTTCGATCCATTCTGGGCTCAAACGGTGAAGAGATATACAGGTATGCCAGGGGTATAGATGACAGACCGGTAAGATTTTTCGGTTACAGAGAGCCTCCGAAATCCATGGGTCACGAACACACATTCAGCCGGG
>JAOZRM010000254.1 GCA_029940175.1 Candidatus Sabulitectum sp.
AAATGGTACTGGAGGCAACTCCGGAAACTCTGCTCAAAATGGGTTCGATCTCCTCTGAGACCAGTTGTCTCAGTTCCCCGCTGTTCAGGTTGTTACTGCTGACTCCAACAATAACAAGGGGCTTCATGCTGGATTCCATTGCTTTTATTATTGGATCCATAGCTTGTTCAGGCAGATCTCCTAAAATAATATCAACAGCTTCTTTGATATCACTTTCCACAACTTGAATATCAGCAGATGATGATACAAAAACAGTTATTCCACTGGTTGAGTTGCCTGAAGAAGATTCAACAGAATTAACACCTTCCACGCCGGAAACTGCATCTTCAATCACCTTTGTAACCAGATTTTCCACTTCTGACGGGGCCCCGCCTGGAAGTATGGTTACGATCATTATCTGCCCTACATCAACCTTCGGAAAATAGTCCAGTCCAAGCTGGGTCAGAGCAAATATTCCTGCAAACCCCATGAGAATGAATACCATGAGGAATGTAATTTTTCTGTTCACTACAAGTTCGGAAAGTTTCATTGCTGCACCACCCTGACCAGTGCTCCCTCTGAAATGAGTGTATGCCCCAGATCGATAACCGAGTCACCTGGAAAAAGGCCATTGGTTATTTCGTATGAAATCCCGTTTCTTATTCCAGTCTCCACAAACTGTTTTGTCGCAGATCCCTCTCGTACAAGCAAAACCTCCATAATATCTGCACTTACATAGCTCATCATGCTACCTGGAAGAACAATTGCATTTTCTCTGGTTTCAAGTGCTACAAGAGCCATACCGGAGAGACCTGGTACAAGAGATGCCGTCGTGTCTGTGAACTGAACGGTGAGTGATACAAGACCTGAAACCACATCAGCAGTTTCTGACACTGAAACAACTGAGCCCGGAAAAATTCTACCTGGGAAGTGATCCGATGTAAACACCGCTGGAAGTCCCACTCTCAGCTTGTTAACATGCCTTGGGGCAAGAAGAAGTTCTGCTTTAATAACGCTTGTTCCTGAAATGCTGAGAAGCGGTCCTGCTGCCATGTTTCCCCGGGTGGCAATAACTCTGCCAACAACACCATCAAAAGGAGCAAGAACAAAACCATTTCTGGCTGATGTGGATGATGCACTGTAACCGGCCAGTGCCTGATGGTAAGTGGCCTCAGATGCCATTGCCTCAGTTTGAACTCTATCAAATTCACCTGCGCTCATTGCACCGGTTTCCATCAGTTCGGAAGCCCTCTGTAAATTATGGTTGGCATACTCGGCAGATGCACGTG
Source organism: Candidatus Sabulitectum sp. (assembly GCA_029940175.1). Lineage (GTDB taxonomy): Bacteria > Fermentibacterota > Fermentibacteria > Fermentibacterales > JCC-6 > Sabulitectum. The sequence continues at coordinate 1,269 of JAOZRM010000254.1, forward strand.
CCGCTGTAAGCATAGCTGCAGCATCACAGATCATTGCTCTCTGCATATCATCACTCCGCAAAACAAGTAACCTCTGCCCTGCATTAACGGTATCTCCCGGTGTAACAAGCACTTCTTCAACAACACTTGGCACTGCCACTGAAACAACAGCCTCGGAACCAGCCTCAAGTCTGCATGGTGCATTAACTGTCTCTGATATCATTGAAGGTTCAACAATGAAAACAGTAACTGGAATTTCTTCTCTCCTGCCAACATTCTCATCGGTACATCCAGATATCGGAAGAAGGGAAAGAAACAGGAAAATCTTCAGGGAAACGCTACTCACTTCAGGCTCCCTTCAGGAACTTCATAAAATGCCTTGATTGCTCGAGATATCACTCTTTCGACATCTTCTCTGGTCTCATTTTTGGAATAGTCAATATTCATCATTGGATTGTTATTTCGCCCTCTAAGAATAAGGTACTGCAGTCCACACAGCAAAACAACGGATAAAGTAACACTATCTTTTTCGGGAACAATCCCACGGTCTGCCAGAGCATTCAATCCCCGTTGTTCCATTTCCCTACCAAAGAGGATAGTAAGAGGATTTTGCTCAGTAAGTTCCCAGCAAACCAGTTCCTGTGCAAGCGGGCTTTGCTGAAGAGTCAATGCATGTTCAAGAACTATTTTTGTCGCTATCTCATGATAGGGTGCTCCGTCTTTCAAATCTCTCAAAATATCATCCACACTTGGACACAGATCTTTCTCGTCAGCAAATGCTTGAAGCAAACCTTCCATTGAACCGAAATACCTGTATATCAGTACCTTATCGATCCCGGCTTCACGGGCAACAGCATTCACCCCAACCGCTGTAAATCCATCACGGGTAATCAATTTTTCAAGCCCGGCAAGTATTTTCTGCCGTGTTTTTTCTGAGTCTCGTTGCATGTAAATTTCTCCTGTCATCAATGTCACCACCTGGTGTCACCAGTCGGTGATATACAAAATACAAGGTGAACTGTCAATTTCATTATAGTAAGGGGTGACCATACAGCCTTTACCCCGTACAGGTCCTCCTGTTCATACACTTGAAAGACGGTCTTTTAATGAATGCAGAGCTTGGATCCATTCTTGAGAACGCTTTTCTTGCAAGAAAGAAAGGGCATGTGGCTGTTGATCTGAACAGAGACATGCTTGTGCTTGGAGAAAGACGGGATGTTGCAGTTCTATTCCTTGACCTGTCCGGATTTACTGCATTCTCTGAAACTCTTGATCATGAAACCGTCCACGATATAACAAAAAGCCTTATGGATGAACTGGTCTTTACAGCTGATCAATATTCCGGCTATGTAGACAAGATAGAAGGCGACAGGATAATGGTTCTTTTCGGTGCAATTCGTTCAGCAGAGAACAACAGCAGAAGCTCTATCTTATGCGGCTTTAAAATGCTTGAAGTGATAGAGATCGCTGGTTCAATACTGAGCAGCATTGGCGTTAATCTTTCAGCTAGAATAGGTATCAATAACGGACCTGTAACCGTGGCACCAGATGCAATAGGGCATTTGACTGCCATGGGCAATACAGTGAACATAGCTTCAAGAATGGAAGAAAACGCTGAAAAGAACTCTATTCTTGTTACAAACAGCGTCTACTCCAATTGTTCAGAATATTTCAATTGGGATAAGCCTGCAGAGCTCACAGTCAGAGGCATAGTAGTTCCAGTAGGCATCTGGAAACCTGTTTCAGTCAGCTACAAAAGGAATCCGGCTTTCTGTCCGGTTTCCGTCAGAACAGTTTTTGCTGCCAGAGAAAAAGAATATTCCCTTCTTACTCAGGTAAGAAAAATGCAACTGGATAATGCTTCCGGAAAAAATCGAATGGGTGGTGCACGACATCTGATAGTGGAACTCAAGGGTGAAGCTGGAACAGGTAAGACAAGACTGGTCTCTGAATTTCTTAAAAACGAGTCTGTAGAGAACAATGCAATTATTCTTCGCGGTTACTCCGTTCAGGATGCCCAGCCAGCACACTGGCTCTGGTCTACTGTTCTGCAAGGCCTTCTTGATCTTCAGATCGAAAACAGTGTTTCATACGATGATTTTGTTGATTCAATTTCCCGATGCTGCCATTCCAGAGACCTTTCAGGTGCTTTGCCTTTTCTTGGACGGCTTGTTTCAGCGTCTGCTGATCATATTGATCTTAAAGAAATGGGAAACAAGGCCATTGCCACCGAAACAAAGATGGCGGTAAGAGATCTTATTGAATCTCTTACCGAGAATTCACCTGTTGTTGTGATCCTTGAAGACCTTCAGTGGATGGATTCCACAGATGC
>JAOZRM010000072.1:0-1586 GCA_029940175.1 Candidatus Sabulitectum sp.
ATGAAGAATTCAAAAAAGCTGATAAGAAGATAACCGGACCGAACACTCCACGATGTCCTCACTGCGGCGGGAACACAGAGAGGTATGAGTACCCGCATTTGAGGGTATGGCGCTGTGTGAAATTTCCTGAGTGTAGAGGTTTTGTAAAAGCAACCAGAGGCGGGGCAAAGTACGCCCGAAAATGGCATAAGCGATAGAAGGAGATCAAAATTGGAATTGGAGAATGAAGGCAGAATAAGTCGCCATCCAGTTTTGTCACCCCTTTCGGACAGTTGGGTGAAATTCACTTTCAACGGCAGAGAAATGGTGGGCAGAACAGGTGAGATGGTCTCTTCAGCGGTTTTCGCCAACGGTGAACATGTTTTCGGTCATCATCACAAAGATGGAGGGGCACAGGGTATTTTCTGTGCGAACGGCCAGTGCTCGCAATGCTCTCTGATCATTGATGGTGTGCCATTGAAGAGTTGTATTGTGCCACTGAAGGATGGGATGGTTATTCAGTCTGTGGAGGGATTGCCTGCACTCGAGGACATCGATCCTCCTTTTATTCAGCCTCCGGAGATCATTGAAACTGATGTGTTGATAATAGGCGCCGGGCCTTCCGGCATGGCTGCAGCGAAAGAGCTTGGAGCTTCCGGACTGAATACAGTTATTGTTGATGACAAAGACAGACTGGGAGGTAAACTGGTTCTTCAGACACACAAGTTCTTCGGATCTGAAGCAGATTGCCGGGCAGGCATAAGAGGAACGCGAATAGCAGAGATACTGGCTGAGGAGTTGAAAGAATTTTTCAGCATAAAGATCTGGATGGAATCTATCGTTCTCGCAGTTTTCAGTGACGGAACTGTTGGCGTTAGAAAACCTGATGGATACAAGATAGTGAAACCCGCACAACTGCTTGTTGCAGCCGGGGCCAGAGAAAAGTCATTACCTTTTCCCGGGTGTACTATCCCCGGTGTTTACGGAGCTGGAGCATTCCAGACCCTCGTGAACAGAGATCAGATCAGGTGTTCAGAGAGAATCTTTATTCTCGGCGGTGGTAATGTAGGGCTGATCGGTGCTTACCATGCCCTGCAGGCAGGAATGACTGTGGTTGGTCTTGCTGAAGGAATGGATAAATGCGGTGGGTATAAGGTACATGCCGACAAGATCGTTCGTATGGGCGTTCCCATATATACAAGACATACAGTTCTGGCAGCTCACGGGGATGAGAATCTTGAAAGCGTTACCATTGCAGCCATAGACGAGAACTTTAATCCAGTTCCTGGAACGGAAAAGAATTTCAAGGTCGATACACTTCTTGTCGCTGTTGGCCTGAGCTCGGTGAACGAGTTTCACAGCAAGGCTCTTGAGTACGGAATTCCTTCCATGGTTACCGGTGACTCTGAGGAAATTGCAGAGGCAAGTGCTGCCATGTTCAGCGGAAGAATCTGTGGAAGAAAAATAGCAGATTCCCTCAGGGGAAAAATGGAAAGTATTCCATGTGACTGGCTTGAAAAAGTGGAGATCTTAAAAAGTCCAGGCGGTCCTGCTGAGGAATACGTGGAGATCTTTTCCAGAAGCGGTGTATTCCCGGTAATCCACTT
>JAOZRM010000072.1:1596-13307 GCA_029940175.1 Candidatus Sabulitectum sp.
ACGGCCATCCCATTCAAGGGCTTCCGAAATATGCTTCTGATTGCATAGGATGCAGGAAATGCATTGCCATCTGTCCCGGTCTGGCAATTACTCTTGTAGACTACAGGAAGAGTGAAGAGCTTCCAACAGTAACAATTCCATGGGAGCTGGGTGAGTGGGTGTTGCAGAAAGATCAGACTATTTCAGTAACAGAGTGGGAGGGAAAACCCATTGGTCACGGGACTGTGTTGGGCTTAAGAAACGCTCCTGGTTACCCCTCGACCATGCTTCTTGACCTTGCTGTGCCCAAAGATATTGCCAACAGAGTGGCGGGTGTGGTGATACAGAAACCTGAAGATACAGGTTCTGAAGAAATACTACCCGAACTGCCACTTCCCGATAGTTCTATTGTTTGCAGATGTGAAAGAGTTACAGCAGGTGAGATCAGGGAGCTGCTTCGAGATGGTGTTCGTGACATGAATGAATTGAAATCCAGAACAAGGGCAGGTTTTGGCGCATGCGGCGGTAAAACATGTGCAACCCTTGTTCACAGAATAGTTAGAGGTGACGGGATTGCACTCGAGGAGATCACTGACTTCACAGAAAGACCTCTTTTTGCAGAGACCAGACTGGGAATTTTCTGTGGAAAGGAGGGTGAGTGATGTACGAAGTAATTATCATCGGTGCTGGCTCTGTTGGAACCCCAACAGCCATGTCTCTTGCCTCAAAAGGTATAAGGACTCTTGTAATAGACTCCGGCAGTTCAGCAGGGCAGGGCAACAACAAGTGTGCTATCGGCGGAATAAGAGCCACTCACAGTGATCCCGCCAAGGTAGCTCTTAGTCTGTATTCACTGAAAACATTTTCTACCTGGCAGGAAGTTCACGGGGAAGATATCGGCTGGTTCATGGGCGGCTACACTTTTGTTGCTTATACAGAAGAAATCGCCCTTGCTCTTCAAAACATGATACCTGCCCAGCAGGACGCCGGTCTGAACATAAGCTGGTGTGATCCCCACCGGATAATGAAGCTGGTACCGGGAATTAATCCCACTGGTCTTCTTGGTGGAACATTTTCTCCGGAGGACGGCAGTGCAAGTCCCATGGAAAGCTGCTATGCTTTCCAGAGGCAGGCAATGAGACAGGGAGCTGAATTCCGCTTTGGTGAAACCGTTTCCACCATCAGAAAAAAAGGATCTTTCATTGTTACAACCAACAAAGGTGAGTACTCTGCTGAGAAAGTTATAAATTGTGCAGGTTCTTACGGCAGGGAAGTTGGAGCCATGGTGGGTGTGGATCTGCCAGTGTATCCGGACATGCATGAAGCGGGAATTACTGAGCCTGTTCAACGGTTCTTCAATCCAATGGTGGTTGATATCAGCAGAATTGCCGGCAGCGCCAACTACTACTTCTACCAGTACAGCACAGGCCAGATTGTTTTCTGTATCACACCGGACCCACCCGTACTGGGTACAGGAACAGAGGAAACCTCCACATTTCTACCACAGGTATCCCGTAGAATGGTCAAGCTGTATCCCAGACTTGGCAACATTAAGGTTAGAAGAACATGGAAGGGCTGTTACCCGCAGACTCCAGACGGTACACCTGTTCTCGGCCAGGTTGGACCCCGGGGGTATTTTGCTGCAGTGGGTATGTGCGGTCAGGGATTTATGCTGGGGCCCGGTGCCGGTGAGGTTATGGCCAGGCTTGTGACAGACCAGTCTACAGATGAAGACAGAATGGTTCTTCATGCCATGAGGTTGGACAGGAAATTCACCGGAACTGAAGCTCTCAAGTAGATTAGACTAAAGTCAAGTGGGAGAGGCCAGGAGCTTCTCCCACCATTTTAAGGTTCGATAGTCAGATTCAGGCTAAAATTCTTTTATCAAACCAAAACCTATTCCGGGAGAGGCCCATACATCGCCTGCTTCCACCTCTGCGCAGATCAGCCAGCCGGATCCTTTTGCAAAATCAACCATGGTGCCCAGAGTATAGCTTAATAACCCATCGGTTGAGAGGAAATCATCATCATTATTGAAAGATTCCAGGAAACCCACTATCCCCAAACTGCAATACGGTTCAAGAATGCTTAACTTTTTTGAGAAAATCAGCTTGATCTCACTTGGGTAGTATCCCCAGAAGTCAATACTTACCGCCATGTCAGCAAGACTGTTCTCAGGCAGTTGAAGCTTGCTACCCCAGACAAATATTGCTCCATCATCTGAGTCATCCGCTCCCAATAACGAGGCTCTTAAATGAAATCCGACACCGACTTTTGACGGACCTGCCGGAAAACCGGTTTCCACTATTATTCCAAGCATGTTGAATGAATCTTCCTCACTGGATTCAACTGTTGTAAAATATGTAATACCAGCCTTCAGGGGCACTACTCTTGCGGTTTCAAATGAACCCATACAACTTGAGGAGATTAAAGAGAATGAAACAAGTGCAGTGATCAACCAGCGATTCATACTATCCACCTTTCGTCATAGACTCTGTTAGAAGAATTCTTTTCATTCTGAGCTTCCGGAGCAACAGCCAGCTCTCAAGTGTTTTGAGTATTGAGAACAGTGGTGTTTGTCAGTATAGTGGTATATGTCTATATTGAGTAACGATATGTTTCAACGGAGGTTTGAATGAGATATTTTCTGACTGTTTTGCTGTTACTTCTTCTGCCTGCTACCTCTGTCGCCTATCCATTCATGGTAGGAGCCAGGGTCTCAACTCCCCAGATTGCGTCTGTTTCTCTTACATTCAGGCCTGCAACTCTCTGGTTCGTTCAGGTGGAGCCAGGTGTTGGTGGGGGCAAGGCGGCTCTTGGTATAGGAGGTAGCTGGGATTACCACTTTGGAATAGCTCTTAAAAGCTCTCTTCTCTACACCTGGGGAAAAACAATCGGAGATGCGGAAACCGGTCAGACCTACGCCGGTGGCGAAGGGGTTATCATGGTCTCCGGAATAAATCTCACTTTCGGGCTTTACGGTCATATTGATGGTGATGATACGGACAAGGATATGCTTGTTTCTGTCGGTGCAGGAATAGGTTTTTAAGTATCAGTTTTCTTTTTGTGCCGCAGGAAGATTAACTTACGTAAATTGAGAGCTCACGCTCTCGTCTTTCTGTATCTGTGTCTGAAAGGGCATCGACTTCTTCGATGCTTTTTATGTAAGCAGAGGGCATACAATTCTCTATGGCTCCCTGAAGAACATGCTTCTTGTACCACTTGTAGGGTTTGAGTGATGGATCTATGCTGGTGGCATAATATGTGAAAGCATTATATGATTTATCGCCAATGGTAACGGAGACATTTTTTATGTCGTAACCGAAACCCAGCCCTTCAAATGTGTCCAGAATGGGTTTTTGTGATTCTTCAATATGGTAGACCACGCCCAGAACAACATCACGGGAATTACCGGTTTTGACAATGTCACATTTTGCACTGCCGTCCAATTCACTTGTTTTATGAAAACAGAGTACATGTTCTGTGAGTTCAGCCACCCCGATCTTTTCTGCTCTGATTCTTTGAAACAATCGTTTTTCAGACATGTTTGACCCAAAAGAAAAATAAAACACAAAACCCCTCTTTGCTTGGTAACCGTCCCCCGAAAAATCCAAAACAATACAATTACATTAACGTATTATAAAATCTTTTGCCTTGTATGTCATGGACTCTTCGGATATCGGGTACTTCCTTGTGAAAGATCACAGACCATCACTTCTTGTTTCTCTGGTTGTGATACCAGTACCTCATGGCAAAACTGCTAAAACGCTCCACTGGATGAACATGACCAGTAAACCCCTGGCTAGAATTGGTAAGTAGTGCCAGTCTCCGTATTCATCAAACTTTCTGGCGGAGGTGATTGCCCTGGCAGAGTGGAGTTTCACAAGTTTCTGTTTTCTTGATCGTCCCAGTTGCTTGAGATTCACCAGGAATTGGACGTCCTTTGCAAAAAGCACTCGTTCGTTGTATCCTCCAACAGAAATGAAGTCCTTTCTGTTACAGAAGACCACTCCGGTATCGATTCCTGTTATCCACAACATCGGTACCATGGCCCAGTACGACAGAGCTATGCCAGGTGTCATCTCTCCATCTTTATTCCGCTAGCACCGCCAATGATTCCAGGTGAAGAAAGTGTCATCTCTACTGCATTGAATGTGTCCCGGTGAATAACACTGTCTGCGTCAACAAACATCAGAATTTCTCCACCGGCTGCTTCAGCACCGGAATTTCGGACTGCAGCAATGATCCGCGATAAGCGGGGTGTCGTGTTCATCCTCCTCCTTACCGTTCATCTATTCCCACCATTCACCGGAAAAATAAATCTTTGTATCGTCATGTGAAAAAACTCCGTATGAGCAAAGGAACTCAGTGGGCCAGTTCGCAGGAGTGATGTTTACTGTATTTGAACCATCTGGATTCACAGTATAGAGATCGTACACACCCTGGTTATTCATTGAGGCTACGGTGAAGAGGATCAGATTCCCGGAATGTGACCATTCTGCAATGAACTGCTGCCAACCTGTATCGGTGATTGCGGATTCTCCGGTGCCGTTTACATTAATAGTGTAGAAATTCCAGTTTCCGCTGGGGTGTTGATCATCAACCATCCTGTCAAACAAGATAACCGAACCGTTCGGTTCCAGCCTGGGGTCGTAGTCACCAAAGGGAAGATCAGCGCTTCCCTGCTCACCGGCAAGTTCGAAATCGGTTACCTGAACAGCACCTGTTCCGTCTTCATTCATTATCCATATCTGGCTTTCCCGTGTGAATACTATCTTTGATCCTGACCAGTAACAGTCCGCGTCATGATATCCTGAATCATACAGTTCCTCTTGACTGAATCCGTCGGAGTTCATGGTGTAGATGTCCAGAGTGTTATCAGGATACTCTGGCCATGAAAGATAGATAATCATTGAACCATCAGGCGACCAGGATGGATAGGCATCAAGTGAAGAGTTGTCTGTTAGCTTCCTATACCCGGTTCCATCCGGGTTGATCGTACATATCTCGCTATGAAGAAAGACATCGTCTCCGAAGTTCTGCTGGAAGACAATTCCTGTTCCAGAACTGTTTTCATGGATCCTGTGGATTGAATAGTCGGAGGTGAATATCAGTTCTACTTCTTTGGTTTCCATGTCAAAGGAGTAGATACCGTACCTTTTTTCGTGCTCTGGATACGTGACATATTCAGGGCCGCTGGGATTGCTTGAACTGCATGATAAGAATAAAACGGACAACAAAAACAGCAGCAGAATTTCTGGGAGTATGTCTGACAATAAGTGCTGTGCATTCAGGTGGACAAAACTCATAAGATGCGATATGCAACATAGATGTCTGCTTCTATTTTGCTGTGTTCAGCACTGTAAAACAAATGAGTGAAGTAAAGATTGCCCTGTGCGTCTATTCCGGGATCACCAACATAGTTTGAAACAATTTCCACAGGCGCACCCCATACTCCACCGGTTCTTACCGATCTGAAAATGGCAGGGCCATAGTATCCCATGCCGCTCACTGATCGGGTAAACCAGAGTTCATTGCCGTCCGGAGAAATGCAAGGCAGATTTTCGTCACCGATGGTGTTGATAACTGAACCCAGATTCTCCGGGGTTGACCAGTTTCCACCGTTTCGAACAGAGAGCCAGAGATCATGCTGTCCGTATCCATCCCCTGTTTTTCCGAAGTAAAGAGAATCACCATCATAAGTGGAAGCTACCTCACCTGCACCGTATTCCTGGTTGAGCTGCTGGCCGGCATTCTGCCAGTTGATCCACTGGTCTCCGGATAGCTCAGCGGTATAGATATCAATGGGGTTGTAGTTCCCCTGCCTGGCTGAACAGAACCAGAGAGTGTTATTTGTAAAGGCCAGTGAACCGTCCAGGTGATCCTCTTCAGGGTTTGCAAGAAGTGCCCGGACAGGCTCAGACCAGCTTGACCCGGTCTTTCTACACCACCAGATTCCGGATACCCCATCAAAGAGTTGTTCCTCTGGAGGCAGATTGCCATCAGGAGTGAAGAAGAAAATAAATATGGTACCATCAGCTGACATCACCGGAGCGTCCTCAACACCTGCAGTATTCACAGGACCCGGCATGGGAACCGGGCTGGACCATTGGGTAGAATGAATAGCCGGAGGGAAGATATCTGTCTCAGGCGTGATCTTGACAGCACCATCTGGAATTGACTCAAGACGGGTGGGTTCCGCAGTAGCTGGCCCGGACACTTCCGAACAAGCAGAGACAAGAATTGTGCATGCCATTAAATACCCGGATAGTGTATTCATCTCTTCCTCCTGAATGTTCGTATCTTTCTTTGCTTCCTTAGATATAACGATATTTGATCATAGAGAAAATCCTTTGTATCTTCTACTATTAAAGAATTCCCACGGATTCGTGGTTGTGTCAATCATTCTGTACCTGTATTTTTGCGCTGTACATTAATAAAAGGAGAAACTCGCTATTTACAGGATTCATCTCTCTCTTATTGTATTTATACTGCTTGCAGTGCAGGAAAATACCTTCGCACTGGAAGAGTACTTTCTCACAATTGCTCCCGCGGATCTTGACTCTCTCTATTCAGATCCCTGGTCATCTGAAGAGTATCCTGCTATTCTCAGCTGCTCTTCAGGAACTGCAGACTGTTTTGTCAGGTTTCGCGGTAAATCCACTCTTGCATTCCCTAAAAAGAGCTGGGCCATCACAATCCTGGATCCTTCATTTCTGGGAAGAGAACGGTTGAACTTGAATTCCGAATACATGGATCCTGGAATGATGCGTAATTACATCGCTATGCGGATCTCGGAAATGATGGGATTACCAGCATCACGAACTTCGTACGCAAGGCTTAATGTGAATGGTGAATACATAGGTGTTTATCTGGATGTGGAACGGGTGGATTCTTTATATTTTCAGCGTTACGGCCTTTTTCCTCAAGCAGTATTCAAGGCTCAGATGGAGGGTGCCAGATTTATGCAGGTTCCCTCAGGAGTCTCGCAGATGCAGGCCTACCGCCCTAGAGGAAGCGATGAATTATTCATATCGCAACTGGCGAATCTGATTGACTGCATAAATGCTGGAGTTGACCCGCTTCCGGTGGATGTTAACAATCTGCTTGGATATTACGCAGTGAGTCTTGCTCTTGTTGAAAAGGATTCCGGGTCAAACAATTACTACTTCACCCTTGGCTCTGATGGAAAATGGAGGGTGTTCCCATGGGACAGAGGAAGTTGTCTTGGTGGCCTTAGTGGAGGAGATTTTCATCCTGAGTTGGTTGATGATACCTACCTGACATATTTCAGAACTAATTCACTGTACCAGAGGCTGGTCTTATCACCGGAGAACATGGTTACCTTTGAGCTCTACATGAGTCAGGTGACAGAACTGCTTGCAAATGAAATCCCACTTGTGCTGGATTCTATCTTCAACGAGATTCGGTACGAGCTTTATGAGGATCCTTACTCGCAGTGGACAGAAACAGAAATTGATCAGGCTTACGAAGATATTATCTGGTTTGTAACAACCAGAGCGGAATTCCTTTCAGAAAACCTGCCTGTACCTGAAACTGCATCTGTTCTTGAGCTGGAAATATCCAACCCGTGGCTTGAAACGGGAGAGAGATCGGATGTAACTGTATTGATAAACGAACCCTTTGAAACTGCCCGTCTGAATTGGTTTACAGGTGCGCAAGGTCATTCTCAGACTATGCAGCCAATCCATGGATTTGAAGGGCTGAAATGGACAGTTAGTTTCCTGATGACCGATGAAGTAGATCACTGTCCTCTTTCTCTATTGTTTAATTCATCAATCGGTGAACGACAGTTTTTCTATTATCCACTTTACAGCTTTGAAATGTACCCCTACATGCGATCGGCACATCCAAGTATTGTGCGACTGACCCCCGGCACTAATCCTCCTGGTGCTGAAGAAAACTGCGATTTTTCCATATTGCCACCTCTTGTGTATGGTCCTGATCTCTGGGCTCTTCCTCTTGTTAACCACAGTGAGAGCGATATTGACATTTCCTGCTGCGTTTTTGTCTTCGGGGATTCTCCATACAAGATATTTGTTCCGTCAGGGGTTGTTGCCAGTGCGGGAGATACTCTCTTCCTTACCAATTCACTTTCTATGTACCAGAGCGAGTTTCCCTTCAGGAACATCCTGGGTAACTGTAATGGTTCTCCTCCTTCAAACAGTACACTTACCATGCTGGATCCAGGCTGGGGATTTCTCTGGGAAAGATTAGTTCCTGCAGCCGGGGAGGTGGAACTGCACTCTTCCGCTGTGATGATCACAGAGATCAACTTCATGGCTGACGAAGAATTCAACTCGGGAGACTGGATAGAGTTCTACAATCCAACCGATACCATTCTTGACATCGGAGGTTTTGTTCTTGCAGACTCAGATGGAAATCGATGTCTGGTGCCATGGGATACTGAAATAGAGCCAGGTGACTATTGTGTTCTGATCCGTGAGCCCTATTTTTTCGATTCCTCTTTTCCACGTTGTAATACTTCCCTTCCCGGATTGGAATTTGGTCTTGATTCTGAGTTCGATTCCCTTTCAGTTTTTGATAGAGGAGGCAGGAAACAGTTTTGTTTTGCCTGGAGTATGAGTGACTCATCCTCAACTGCAAGAACCGGTGTTCACGGTCTTATTTCACCATCTCTTTCCATGCACAGTTCTACATCCTGGGAACTTGCTCCTTTTCCCGGAACCCCCGGGGCACCAAACAGGCTCTGGGGCGCAGGAGGAGAATTGCTGAAGTTGACCGCTGTTTACCCGAATCCAACTTCTTCGGGCTCTGTCTCATTCGATTACACATCCATGACATGGCCTGTAAGTGCTTTCGTTATGGATATTTCCGGCAGGATCGTAGTTGACATGGGGTTACTGGAAACCCCCTGTGTCAGCCAGTTTGTTGAAATGCCTGCGCATTCTCCCACCGGCCTGTATTTTCTGGTGTTGCGCAGTGCAGGAAGAAATGCAGTTATGAAATTCACTTGCTTATGACCTGTTTTTTCCGGCTCAATATGACACGGAGAGATGTATTGATTAAATTGAGTTCTCAGGAGGTGTAGAATGACGCATAGAGGAGTAGTACTGGAACTTGAAGGTGATTATGCGAAGATTGCCGTTGGTGGTGGCCAGGGTTGCAATGCCTGCGCTTCCAGGGAAAGTTGTGTTTCTATCACAGGAACAAGACCAGAGGAAAAGATAATCACCACAGAAAACATACTTGAAGTATCAGTGGGGGACGTGGTAGAGCTCGAGTTGCCTGTGACCATCACAATGAAGATCATATTTATCACATTTATTCTTCCCGTTGTTCTGTTGATCGTCGGGTATTTCATCATGCTCGAGGGAGGACCTTCGAAGGGTGCTTTTGGTGCTGTCTCCGGTCTACTGGCAGGCATGGTGCTTGCCATTTTCATTAACAGATCAATGGGGAAGAAAGCATCATACAAAATGAGAATGACTAGAATTCTGGCGAAATGTACTGAAGGAGATGCAAAATGAAGCAACTGGTTCAGAGATCTGTTGAAATGCTTAAGGACATGGGAGTTGATTACGGTGATGTAAGGGCAGAGCTGATTCGAACAGAGAACACGGATTTCCGAAATGCCAGGCTTGATGACTGCCGTACAGTGGAAACAGAAGGAGTGGGCATAAGGGTCCTGATAAATGGTTGCTGGGGATTTGCCGCATGTACAGGTCTTGTTAAAGATGATGTTGACTCTGCAGTTACCAGGGCGGTTGATGTTGCCAGGGCTGCTGGAAGCAGGGGCAGGGTTGAACTGGCTCCTCTGGATGTACAACAGGGAGTTTATTCAGGGCCATGCCGGAAGAATCCCTTTGAGGTTTCCAGGGAAGACAAGATCGCTCTGCTTCAAAAATCTTCAGACGATATGATGAAAGACTCACGTATCAAAAGCAGTTATGCACAGTTATGGTTCGAGAAGCGTGATCGGATAATTGGCTCTACCCGGGGGGACCTGGTTGAAACCGACCTGATCTTTACTCAACCTTCTCTGATGGCCACGGCAGTTGTTAATGGTGATGCCCAGAGTCGTGCTCTGCAGGACGGGGCCAGAATTTCAGGCTGGGAATGGGTTGAGGAATCCGGAATAGGTGAGTGGGGAGAGAGGGCCCGCGAGGAAGCTCTTATGAAAGTTCTTGCAGATGAAAGCCCTTCCGGTGAAATGGACCTGCTTCTGGATGGTCATCACCTGAGTCTTACAATGCACGAATCGGTCGGCCACCCTACAGAGAGTGATCGTGCTCTTGGCTGGGAAGCCAATATGGCCGGTAGATCGTTTGTTCAGCTGTCAGATCAGGGCAGTTTAGTTTATGGATCTGATCATGTTAATTTTATAGCGGATAACACTCAACCTTTTGGCGTGGCAACCTGGGGCTGGGATGACGATATGGTTCCCGGGCAGAAGTGGTACACCATCAAGAACGGTATTTTCCAGGAATTTGGATCTGTCCGCGAGACGGCTCTTCTTATGGGAAAGAAATTCAGCAATGGATGCTGTCGAGCGATGAATGCCCAGTGTTTTCCCATAAACAGGCAACCCAATTTTTACCTTGAAGCTCCTGAAAATGGAATAACACCGGAGGATCTTGCTTCAGACATCCGTCAAGGAATCTGGATAGAAGGCAGAGGATCATTTTCCATTGACCAGAGGAGGGAGAGCTTCCAGTTCGGAGGAGATATTTTCTGGGAGATCAAAAACGGCAGGAAGGTCAGACCTCTGAAAAAGGTTATTTACAGAAGCAGAACACCGAAGTTCTGGGGTTCCCTGGACGGAATCGCAGACAGGAAGTATTTCCGCAGTATGGGGCTTCTTACCTGCGGCAAGGGTGAACCCGGTCAGTCTGCAAGGATGACCCACGGAGCAAGTTTCAGCCGGTTCAGAGGTATTGAAGTAGGAGGCGGTAAATAATGACAAAGCAGGAAATGCTGAATTTTGCAGAGGCCGCTGTAAAAGCTGCCGGAACCACAGATGCAGTTGCAGTTCTTACAGAAAGCAGGAACGCTTCTGTAAGGTTTGGTCAGAACAGGATAACCCAGAATCTTGATGTTTTTAGAAGAGAACTTCAGCTTACAGTTGGGGATGGGGAAAAACAGGCAACAGTTACTTCACAGAGAATTGATCTTCAAGCCCTGGCAGCCATTGCTTCTGAAGCGCGGGCTCTACTTGAAACATCGGCTCCTGATCCGGAATACATGCCTCCGGTTCCCGGGAATCAGATTTACCCGGTAGTTGACTGGGCCTGGGATGAGTTTACTGCCCAGTGTCAGGCTTCAACCAGGATGGAAGCAGTAGGTAAGGTTATAGATGCTGCAGAAGCAGAGGGTTTGACCGTAGCCGGAATCTGCGGAATGCACAGCAAACAGGTTGCCCTTGCAACTTCCACAGGAAACCTTGTGTCCCACAGGTCAACATCCGCAGAAATGTCTTTCACCATGGACAAGGGGCTTGCATCCAGCTACATAGATCTCTCTGGCGCAGCCTGGGGTGATTTGAAAATAGATGAGGCTATAGCAACAGTGGCAGAGCAGACCCGACTGAATGAGAATGCTGTGGAGATCGAGCCGGGAGATTACAAGATCATTCTGGAACCTGAGGCTACGTGGAACCTTCTAATGTTTCTTCCCTGGATGATGAATGCCCGTACTGCAGACGAGGGAACTTCTGTGTTCAGCGGTATGGAGGGTAAGAAAATGGCTGG
>JAOZRM010000255.1 GCA_029940175.1 Candidatus Sabulitectum sp.
ACGTAGATCAGCCGGTGATCAGAAAAAGATATGAGGAGATCATTACTCATCTTGAATTGCTTCCAACAACCAGGGATTCTTTTGGGCTGATTCATTTTGATGCTCACGGGGGAAACATGCTGGTGGAAGAATCGGGGCGGATAAATCTTTTCGATTTTGATGATTGCAACATGAACTGGTTCATTAACGATCTGGCTGTGGTTCTTTTCTATATGGTGACAAATGCAAAAGATCCGGAAGATCTGTCTGCAAGATTTCTCCCTCCATTTTTAACGGGATATTCAAGGGAAAATGACCTGGCCCCGGAGTGGCTGGCAGAGATCCCCACTTTTCTCAGAATGCGGGAGATTGATCTTTATGCAGTTATTCACAGAAGTTTCGATGTAACAAAGCTTGACGGATGGTGCAAACAATTCATGGATGGCAGACGCGGGAAAATTGAGAATGCTGAACCTTATATCAACATGGATTTTTCATCCTTTGCAGAGTACATGAACTAATGGAAAACAGATGTCTGTTTGTTGATGTGCAGGCATCAGGTTCTCCCGGGAACGGTTTTCTTCTCGAGATCGCATGGAAGGAACCTGGCTTCTCTTCCCATTGTTTTCTGGTCAGGAATACCACTGGAATGAACATTCATCCAAGGGTAGAACGAATAACCGGGATTACAGAGGAGGATGTTAACGGGGTCGAAGCTCTTTATCCTGCAGAGCTGAAGAAGCTGTTCCTGGCCGCTGCAGGAAGAGATGGAGATGGTTCGCCACCGGTGCTCGTGGCTCATTTTGCTGTGTATGAAAAGCGATGGCTGGACTGGCTTACCGGTCTTGATCTCGACTTTGTGTGTACACGGGAACTTGCCAGGAAAAGAATTTCAGACCTTCCATCCGGTACACTGAGAGCTGTTGCTGGAGCTGTTGGTTTTTATCTTGGTGAAAAGAGACGGGCAAGGGATCACGTGCTGGCAACTGAGGCGGTATTTCTGGCGCTTCGATCAGATTTTATCCCGATTTCACTTCCTCGTAAAGAAAGGTTGTCTCTTCCTGTATCACCGGGTGTTTACAAGTTTCTGGATTCCAGAGACAATCTGCTTTACATTGGAAAGGCAAAAAATCTTCGTATACGAGTTAATAGTCATTTCACCGGGAAACAAAAAGGCAGGCATGCCGAACTGATCTCCCGCACCAGCAGGGTTACTGTTCAAGAGACCGCCACCTCTCTGGATGCTGCAATTACTGAAAGTCAGTTGATCTCTGAACTCTCTCCTCAATACAATCTAGCGGGAAAAGTGCATCGGGAAACTCTGTGGTACATCTCGGGCTCCCTGGACAGGGTCACTACCGAGCCTGCAGATGTCTGCTTTTTCGGGCCATTCTCAACCGTGCATCCAGTAGCTGAATTTGCCGAACTTAATTCGTTTATAGGATTAGAACTGAATAAATTGACATTTGTTGAAAACCTTTGGCCGGAAATCACTGAAACACTGCTATTTCAAGCACTGGCTGAATGGAAGGAGGAGACCGAAAAGATTGGAATTTTACAGCGTGGTCTTATGCTTCATTTTCTCCATAGCAAAGTAGATCGGAACAAGTCGGATTTAGGGGTGAAACATGTTGACGTGGAGTATGTTAGATGCAAGCTGAATGGCCTGATTGCAGCAGGTTGTCTTGTGTGCAGAAAGACCGCTGCTCACAGGTTGTTTCAGGGGTGTGAGATACGGTGGAAAAGCAGTAGCTCCACAGAGCGTGTGCATAAGTTTGTGGAAAACACTGTAACTGACAACTGGAGCCAGCGTAAACTGCAAATAACCAAGGTACTACTGGCGGAGGTAAGACGAATTTACAGAGAAGGGAAAGACCCTGAGATAAGAACAAGATTCGGCACTGTTATCTCCGGAGATTCTCTGGGATACCTGCTATCTGCAGTGTAGAAAAATGAAATGGATGGTCTTGCTACAATCTTACGTTCGATCTCAGTATGGATATAAAGTGATTGCTCAAGTGAAACATTACCCATCCATCGAAGCCCATTTCAATTGCCATGCGCTGCTGATGTTCAATTTCATCCTCTGTGAAAAGATAGTCATTCTGGTTTGTTGCAAGACCGCAGGGAATTGAAGAGTTCCGGGTAAGTCTCAACTGGGATTCTCCCCAGTCAACCAGTTCAGAGTCTGAAAGTGTGTAATTCATAGGTACAACAAAATCAACCAGACCCGAGGAGAGCCACCTGTCCCAGTGCTGTGCGAAGTAATCCATCTCCCTCTCCCTTGGAAGAACTGCAGCGGACAGCTGTACAACCTTGTTTAGCCTGTGAAGAGAATCTCGAACTGAGCTTACCGTCGAAGTTATTGCCGCTGAACGCCACTGGTTATATCTATCGTACAGCCTTCCTCCGGAAGCACAGTCTTCAGGCCAGTTAATTCCGTAGATGCCAGTGTCATACAGGAATCTTCCTCTGCATCCTTCACAGAAGCAGACCCTGTTACTGGAGTACCTTATGTAGTCAAGATGGATTCCCTTAACATTACTGCTGCCTGCTATTCTGAGGCACATTGAAGCAATTTCAGCGATATTCTCCGGATTTGTAGGGCAGAGCCATGACTGAGCGCGGGTGTCGTGGTCTGTGGCTACCTGTAATCTCCCATCATCTGCAAGAATCTCCCTTTCCTCATCTGAAGATGTGGTAGTTTTCCACAGGACAATCCAGGCATGAACATCTATATCGTATTCATTGCAGGCATCAATGCATTCATTAAGACCATCTATGTCAGTTAATAGCCCATATGCAGCACAATAGAAAACTGTATCATATCCATTTTCACTCAAAAGAGGGGCTAGTTCTTCCCAGTCAATTGTGGTGTAATTCCATGCAGACCAGACACCTGATATGGAAATAAGCACTTGCAGAATCAAGGATGGCATTTTTTCTCCTCAACACAAAAAGATACAAGGCAATAACAATTAGATTGGCCATTGTGTCAACCATACTAGAATATAATAAATGATGGGTTTGCATATTGACAACTCTTTTTTACATATTGGCAACATGGCATGAAGATGCACCCAACACCCTAGTATGATTCAAGTGTTCATGAAAAGGAAGGGGTACTTATGTGGCAATTGTTTTCTCTTTTAACCCTCATTGCCGGACCGCCAGCTGAATCAATATCAGCCATGCGGACGGAAACTGCTCCCACTATTGACGGCTACATTGATGAGGCCGTCTGGACAGACTGTACCGGTGAGACATGCGACTTGTGGCAGTTTGCCCCGAATTATGGTGAGAGTATGTCTCAGCCTACCACGGTGAAAATTCTTTACGATGATGATTTTATCTATTTCGCCTTTTTCATGTACGATTCCCTTCCGGATCAGATGACTCCTGCGCTGACTCCGCGTGACAATTACATAAATGGTGAGTGGATCGCTGTTCTACTGAACACATGGGATGATGGAAGAAGTGCATTCAGTTTTGAAACAAGTCTGGCCAATTCGCAGATGGACGCAAGATTGAACGAACACGGTGGATGGGACTACGGTTGGGATGCTGTCTGGGAA
>JAOZRM010000073.1 GCA_029940175.1 Candidatus Sabulitectum sp.
GTGGGAAAACACTGATGGAGCAGGAGCAAGCTGGACAGAACACCTTGTTGATGGAGACTTTATTGGACCTATGTCTGTTTACGCCAACGATATAGACGGCGATGGCGATGCTGATATTCTTGGAGCTGCTTTAGGTACAGAGAATATTGCTTGGTGGAAAATATCTGGTTATCAACCAGCAGGAGTAATTGAGTCTTCCATTCTTGATGCAGGTACAGTTGATTCCTGGGAACTATTCGGATCTAACCAGCAGTTGTCATCAGGAACATCATTGGGATTTCAGTTCAGAAGTTCCCAGGATTTCGCTAATATGGGGGAGTGGTCTGATACAGTGTTTTCTCCAGATACACCTTTGGTAGGAATTCTTGCAGATTTCACAAGGTATTTACAGTACAAAGTTATTCTGGAAACAACTGATCCCTCTGTTTCACCTGAGTTGTATGAAGTAACCTTTAGCTACACTCTGTTTACAGGAACCGAGGAGAGTGAATCAGGTGAAGTTCTTTTATGGTCACTAAATGCCTTGCAGAACCCTTCTCACGGTTTTTTCTCAGCTCTGGTATCAGTTCCTGAAGCGGGGTCAGTTCAGCTTTTTCTGTATGATGTTTCCGGTAGAGTAGTAGGACATACTTCAAAGGAGTTTCCTATAGGAACACATTCAGTGAGTTATACAGGACTTGCTGAGGGTGTTTACTTCTGTACTATGCACGCTGGAGTGTTTTCTGCAACAGAAAGAATTGTTGTTGTTGAGTAGCCGCTCGTGTATTGAACACTGATCTGGCAAAAATAGATTCAAATTCTCAGCAGTGATAAGTATCCACTACAGGGTGCCAATGAGAATGCATAGAACTTTTTCTACAAAACACTAGAACTCCCTCTACAAATAGTTCGAATCCTTTCCGGTGTGCCTTATCGAATTCAGGAATGAATCTCCAAATCTCAATCATATTAGCGTAGAAGGATGCATTTATCAGTAGTTGAGTGTATTCCTGACTGAAGATGCACCAGGTAGCATCCAGATGGAGTACTTTCAGGTGCTCTACAGAAAAATTGATTTGACAGCTCAGAAATTCGGACGATAGGTTATGTTTTCTGGGGTATTTATCATTGACACCACATTTTCTTTCTTCAATAATTGTATCAGGTCGCAAGACTAGTAAATGGCGTAGGAATGCAATTGCTGGAATAAGTACCTGAGGAGATTGAAATGTCAGAGAAAAAGATCGTGAGAAATAGTATTGCAGTTCTATTGGTGACTGTGCTTCTTGCATCTGTTGCTAATGCAATATCGCAGGAGTCTCCTTCGGTCAGCACAATGCCCCGGACGATAACTACAAGGAGAGATGTGAACACAACTGAAAAGATGATAATTGAAGATGGATATCATCAATTATCAAGTGAGGAACTGGAGCAGAGAATTGTAGGAAAAACAGTAAGAGGTGATTACTATAACGGAAGGATATATGTCAGTTATGCTGACAGCGATGGAACTATAGAAGGAGTTAACGACCTTGGCTCACATATCACAGGGACGTGGTCAATTAATAAAGAGGATAACACATTCACTGTGGAATGGGATGGCTACTGGGATAATTGGACTGGTCGAGCTTATGATGTCCAGGGGAAGATTCAATTTTATGACAGCACAACTTTCCTCTGGAGGACTACCTTCAATAGCATCGACGATGCACAACCGCCACTGAGATTTTAAGGACCATGAATTGCTTGAAATGACAGAAATGGAAGTTACATCTTAAATTCCTACGCTTCACGAAAGGAGATATTAATGAAAAAGGTGATCGGATTCAACGGGAGCCCCAGGGTCGGATTCAATACAGAGACCCTTGTTGGCAAAGTTCTTGAAGGAGCAGAGAAAGCAGGAGCAGGTACAAAACTCTTCAATCTGGACAGGATGGATATCAAGCCCTGCCGGGGTTGCATGGCCTGTCGAAGGGACGGGGTCTGCTCAATAAAGGATGATATGACCGAACTGATCTCAGAGATTAAGAGCTCTAATGCTATAGTGCTGGGTTCACCGGTTTACATGCTTCAGATGACTGCTCAGACTAAAACCTTTGTGGACAGATTGTTTCCCCTGATAAGAAGCGACTTCTCCTCAGTATTGAAAGAAGGCACAAAAGCTGCTTTGGTCTTTACTCAGGGCGCAGAAAATTCCGAAGCATTTGCTAATTACTTTGAACACACTGAAAATATGTTCAAACATTTTGGTTTCTCTGTTGAGAAGACTCTTGTTGCTGGAAATACAGGCGCAAAGGGTGATGTTGAGAAGCAGGAAGAGCTGATAGTAAAAGCAGAGGAATTAGGACGGAAACTCGCTCAGTAACGGAGGCAGGGCAGGAGAAGGACTGTACATGACCAGCAACAAAACAGATGTTTCAGAAATTCTTAGCGGAATCAGACTTTCTGACAGTTTCTACGCTATGAGCCACTGTTATGGAGCGTGGGGTTTTAAAAATCCGCCCGGTCACGGCGCTATCTTTCACTACCTTGTCTCTGGCAGTGCAATGATTGAAACAGCCAATGGGGTTAGAGTGGATCTTGAGCAGGGAGATCTTGCTCTGTTATCAGAGGGTTACAATCATCTTCTGATGAGTGAACCCGGAGCTCCAGTCTCTACTCTCGAGTCTGTTGGCTATCAGCGCACTGGATCCAATTCAACAGAGATGCAGATGGGCAGCCCCGCTTCGGGAGACCTCACGGTGATGGTCTGTGGTGGTGTTGTATTCGAACCCCTGTGGCACCCTCTTTTTGAAGCATTTCCAGACATAATGTGTTTTCGACAGGGAGAACATGAAAACAACTCCTGGAGCAAGGCTCTTGTCAACTTGATGGGAATGGAAGTTTCTAAATCTCTTCCCGGCAGCGAAGCTGTGATAACAAGATTGATTGAGGTTCTCGTGATAGGGGCTATAAGAGACTGGATGCTTAACAACGTTGATGATACAGCAGGCTGGATCATGGCCATCAGAGACAATAACCTGGGTCATGCGATTGCATGTCTCCATAAGGAGCCTGACACAAACTGGACTGTGGCTTCTCTTGCAGAAGAGGCAACCATGTCACGAACAGCTTTTGCAGAGAAATTTACCAGCCTGGTCGGCATACCGCCAATGCAATACCTGAATCATCTCAGAATGAACATCGCTGGAGATATGCTACGCGGGTCAAACAGTACCATTGCAGAAATTGCTAAAAATGCAGCGTATGGCTCTGAAATTTCCTTCAGTCGTGCCTTCAAGAAGTTCTGGGGTAAACCTCCTGGATCATTCAGAAAGCACCCGATAGCTGCCAGGCAATTTGGAATGAGATCATCGGGCATCAGTATATGTGTTTGAAGAACGCTTAACTGAAAAGGTCTGCCTGATCTGGTTATTGCACGAATGCCGAGAGAGGTGTCCGGCTGATATGGTATTGACTCTATAGTGATTTATTATTGAATGCCTCCCTTGCACCAATCTATCTTTGTAGATAGTATTAACAGGCAGGAGGTTTTATTATGTACGGCATTCGTTCGTTTTTTGTGTGTATGGTCATTACGGGAGCAGTATACGGGCATATTGTGACCTCTTTTCAAGCTCCAGGTGCTACTGTTACCGGCCTGGCTTCCGGCGGTGATCTATTCTGGGTGCTGGATCCTGACCTGGAGGTGATCTTTGGCCTTGATCTCTTTAACCCTGATTATACAATTGTAGAGATCATTGATACTCAGCTTTCTGAACCGGATAATCTTGCATATGCCCAGGGGAAATTGTACTACACACAACAGGGATCTACAGTTATCCATTCTGTTAGTGTGGATGGTTCTGTCCGGGATTCAATTGATGTCTCTTTGCTTGGTCTGCAGTCTATACAGGGACTCGGATATGATAATCATGATTGTTGTAGCAATGGCTGTATGTATGTTCTTGATGATTCTCTGAAGAAAGTATTCAATATCTATCCCCTTGATGATTTCAGCTCGATTGAGGAGATAGCTGATCTGGGGTCTTTGTCTCAATCTTATGATGTAACGGGCGCTGGAGGTGTTTCATGGGTTTGGATTGCCTGCGGTTCTGAGGATGAGAAAATTCAGTTGTGGAGTGCATCCGTATCCACCTGGGGAGTCAGTGTTCCGGGAACTTTAATGGTAACTGAGATTGCTCAGGATGAGAATATGCACCCCTTAGAATTTATGTGGCTTTATGATCAGACATATAACACCATTTATTTGAAGTACTTTGGTATGTCGGTGGAAAGCTCTACCTGGGGCTGTATCAAATCAACTTACTGATTCATATCTCGAATACCAGAGAAAGAGGTAGCATGAAATATTCACTATCTATGGTTTTTGCAATCTTGATTTTAACAGCAACCGTGGCCAATGGCATTTACTGCCCTGTGATCCAGCAGGATGAGATAAAAATAATTATTGCTGATTTCAGAGGTCCTGATGGCAGCGACAAGAATCCGGGAGACTGGATTCTGATAAACCTGAACGAAGTGATAAGCGATTATGACAACATTTCAATAGTTGAGCTCTCACGTCCTCTGGCTGCCTCCGACCCGGAAGGTGATGCACTCAGTCTTCTGACCTCGGAGAACGCTACTATGGTAATCTGGGGTAGTTTCCAGGAAGAAGACGGTATGACCAGAATGTTCCCATGTTATGCAACCGGTTTGCAGGTGCTATCAGGTACAGAAAGCGTGATGCGGGGATCGGGGAGTATCAGACCAAAAGTGTACTATTCCAGCATGACAGATATTCTCCAATTGGAATACTACCACACGGAGGATGTCGTTATACCTGGTGGTGTGTGGCTTTCCATGGCCCAGACATATACGGGAATTGCTCTAAACACTGTTGGAAGATTCAGCGAGGGCACGGAGCTTCTTGAAAAAGCGCTTGCTGCTTCAAATCCAGGCTGGCTGGATTCAGAGGGATATCGTATGGCTCTTTTCAGTGCGGGAATCTCTCAGATGGCTCTTGAGAACACCAACAGAAGCATTGAGATCTTTACCGATTTGATTGAGCTTAATCCTGAATTTCCCTCTGCTTTTCAGAACAGAGGGTGTTCCTACTACCATCAGCATATATACGATGTAGCTATTGATGATTTCACCAGATCACTGGAAATTAAGCCGGATGATCCTGATGTTTTGTTCATGCGCGGTTTAGCATACTGCAGGAGTGGAATGCAGGATATCGGGATATTGGATCTTAACCGGTATCTTGAACTTGATCCGGATGATGCGCTTACACTTGGTAACAGAGGGTATGCCTACTATGAGCTGGGAATGTACGAGGAAGCTATCAGGGACCTGAGCCGTGCGGTTGAACTGCAGGAGCAGCCTGCAACATCACACAGCATTACTAATCTTGGTGTTGCATACAAAGATGACGGACAGTACGAGAAAGCCATTGAATGTCTGGATGCAGCTCTCCTCATTGTGGACAACGACCCCACTGCGGCGATAATTCTCTTCCACCGGGGTGACTGCTACTGCTGGCTGAACGATATTGAGCGTGGAATTGATGATTTTACAGCATCACTTGAATTGTACCCCGAACGAGTGTCCACACTGATTATCAGAGGACGGGCTTATCTGTTCACAGGCAGGCCTGAGGCTGCTCTTTCTGACTTTGAGAGAGCGGTACAATATGATCCCGAGTCACTCAGAGCGTACTACTGGCGGGGGCGTGCACTGGCATCTCTTGGATACATCGATCAGGCCATAGAAGACCTCGATCTTGTGATCGAAAGAGCTGATTATGGAGAACTACGATCCGAGGCTCTGGAAACACTGGAGAGCATCCGACGCTGAGAGTGTTCACTGCGAATCAGGTTTTTCAGTGCTGCCCTTGGGATTCCTGACCAATTGACTGCCGGGATTGGTCTCTGTATTCTCAATACCTACCCAAAAGGTATGAAATTAAAACAGTACTGTTCTTCGGTGGTTCTCATTCTTAGTACTTTATGCCTTCTCAGTCATGAGATGTTTAGTGTAGTTTTTTTGATCTTAGAGGAGGGATGGTTCTTATGGTCTTCTGTTTTACCCGGAGTCGATTCTCAATCCTGCTGGTTTTGCTTCTTGTTCCATTTATCGCCAATGCGCAGTGGGAGCTTATGGAAAGCAAAGCAAGTGCTATTATGTCGGATATTCAGTTTCTTGAAGATGGTGTACACGGATGGGCATCCGGAACAGCATCTGCAGGTCCAATTGCCATGCGCTTTATTTTCAAAACAACCGATGGTGGAGATAGCTGGGAGGAATTCAGTTGTCCATTTTATGTTCGTGCAATGGATTTTGTTTCACCTGACTCCGGTTGGGGAGTTGGTCAAAGCGGTGAGATATACCGAACTGTAGATGGTGGTGAAAACTGGACACCGCAGAGCAGTGGCACTTCCAGGCAGTTGAATGGAGTAACATTCATAAATCACCTTGAAGGCTGGGCCTGCGGTGGCTGGGAATCAGATCCCTATCTGGTGCTGCATACCGGTGACGGTGGGGAAACATGGGAGAATCAGAGTTTTGGTTCAGGATATTCCTGTTCCGGTATTTCGTTTACTGATTCTCTGAACGGCTGGATCAGTGGATACAATGCCACCCTGGATGCTCATATACATGTAACAGATGATGGAGGAGCAACATGGACCTCACAAACCCTTCCAACTGAAGTTCTCGACGGTGGTATTGAGAGTATAGATTTTGTTAATCCGCTTGAGGGATGGGCGGTAACCAGCAGCATATACAACAATGGCTATATCATGCACACTTCAGACGGCGGAGATAGCTGGGCCATCCAGTACACAACGGGTCTTCATTATCACAGTGTTGATGCCAGGGACGCTGATAATGCGGTTGTTGTGGGTGTTGCAATTTTATCACCATCCATTGAAAGAGTTTTTGTAACTTCAGACGGTGGTCAAAGCTGGTCGGAGAACACCCCTCCAATATGGGGTTATACAGAAGGACCTGTTTATGTTGATGATGATATATGGATCGCCAGTGATGAGACCACGATTTTAAAAAGCTCTGACGGTGGAGTCAGCTGGGACTGGTCAAGCAGAGTGCCTTATTGGCGCACAGTTAACTGGGTAGATTCGTCGGTTGCCCGGGCAGGCTCAGGAAGCTCTGCAGGCACAGACAGTTATGGCATTATCTCTACCGATGGTGGAGTTTCCTGGGAGCATGATGTATCAGCTCCAGGTGGAACACAGTACAGTTTCTTCGATGAAGACACTGGCTGGATGCTCTGGGAGGGTGCTCCGGCCACTATCTGGCGAACTGCTAACGGTGGAGATGACTGGGCCGAGAGTTCTTTTGGAACATCTTCATGGATCGGTGGAATTTTCTTTACTTCCCCTGATTCCGGCTGGGCATGTGGAAGTTCCGGTACTATGAGAGCTACCATTGATGGTGGGCAGACATGGACCGGGCAGAATATTAACACTTCCAACTACGCCGCAGATCTTTGTTTTGTTGATTCCAAAGAGGGTTGGGTTGTGGGAGGTTATGGTGGTGGCGGTGCTTTTATCAGACATACTGTAGATGGCGGTCTAAACTGGACAACACAGACGCCACCAGTCACAAATCACCTTCAGCATGTTTTCTTCCTGAATAATCTTGAAGGCTGGGCGGCCGGTTTGGGTGGTGTGGTTCATCGCACAGATGACGGTGGAGCAACCTGGCAATCTGTGGATGGAGTACCATATACACCGAAGGATATTCTGATGGTTTCTTCCACTACAGGCTGGATTGCAGCCGGCAGAGATTACGAAGAAGGAGGACGAGGCTATATCTACAAAACTGAAGATGGGGGAGATAGCTGGAACCTGGAATGGACTTCTCCCTGGCCTAAGCAATGGATAGTTTCTCTGGCTTTGCAGGACGACAACACAATCTGGGGTGTCGGATACCACAGCACATTATTGAAGCGTGATTTTGTTCTTGGTATAGAAGATGGAGTATCTGATTTTGAGACAGGGATGGTTTCAGTATCTCCAAATCCTTTCTTCGGCTCAGCTACAGTAACAATCAGTCTTGAATCTGCTGGTTTCACCAGGCTTGACGTGTTTGATCTCAGCGGAAGAATTGTACAAACTCTGACAGAAGAGCAAATGGATGGTGGAACTCATAATTTCACTCTTGAAGCTGATGATCTTGTTCCAGGAGTTTACATGATAAAACTCAGCAGTGGGGAGCAGACCACAACAGCAAGATGCGTGCTTATTCGATAAGGTAGCATTCTGTCAGCATTAACACCAATTGTTTATACCATCATACCTTTGATGGTATAAACATTGGTGTGGATGTATGAAAAGAACACAGATCAAGAATTGAGGCAGCACTATAAATAGTTATTCGCTGTCTGGGTGGTACATAAGAGAAGGCATTATCTCTTCAAGATCGAGTTTCAATTCTGCTGTGTAGCATCTCTCCACATCCAGGTTTGCTATGAGATTTGCCATGGCGAAGTTGCCATCCTCACTTACTTTTCCTCTGAATATCTCAAGATCATTGCAGGTTACAACGATATCGTTGCTGAAGTCCACCATCTCCGGATGAAGAAGGAGGCGGATCCTGCATAGCCTGTTCACCGTAATATTGAAATGATTGTCTGAGAAGGCAGCTTCAACTCTTACCGATGGATTCTGTCTTGGAAAGAGCCAGTAGTACTCCGGGGGATTGAAACTGTCTTCGAGATAAATTGTCTCGCCTTCTCTCTGGATTTCCATGGAAAACCAGTCACCTGCACTCATTTCACTCTGAAGAAGACCAATGTCTTCAAGACTGCTTACAGGTTCATTCATGAAGCCTGTGATGAGGTCTCCCTGGGTAAGCCCAATTCTGGCAGCAGGTATGTCATCATCCAGTGTACCGGCAATCAGGATTCCATTCCCCTCATATTCTCTGTCAGGATAGAAACCGAATTGAAGTCTGTCGTATACAAGAAGAGTGTTGTAATCCATGTCCTCACCGATCAGCGGCCAGGATACAATTGAATCAACCATGAGCCAGTCGCAACCGGAGGGCTCTCCTGCTTCCCAGATGATCTTCTCCGGGAATCTGATTCTCTCAGTTTCTTCCAGAAACTCGATCACCCTGTCTTCTATCTGGGGCAGGTAAGACGGATCATGTCTGAAGCCCGAGAATGTATGGTACTCTATCTGTGCTCCCGCTTCTTCTGCAAGGGCAATAGTGGGAGCCATTTTTGCAACAGGATACAGTCCGTCTTCATCGCTGTGGGTAACAATTCCCGGTCTGTTGGAAAGACTTGGCAGGTAGGTTCCCCTTTCATTACTTAATGCCGCAACACCGATGTGTCCGGAGAATGCCATGTAGGCAGCAAAGTAGTCAGGATGAAGCATCATAAGAGAGAAGCTCCCTGAAGCACCGTCGGAGAATCCCCCTACGAATACCCGTGAGTCATGAACTCTAAAGGTGGATTTCATCCACTGCACAATACTCATTATGCCTGCTTCCCCCACGGTATCCCACCAGACAGCGTCCAGCTGGGCACAGGGAAAAGCGATAAGATATCCCTCCTCCAGAAGACGGGGAATCAGATGCCACTCAGAAAAACCGGTGGGGTCCATAACTCGGAGGTCCGGAGTACTCACTCCACCATGAAGCCAGACGAATAGTGGACTCGGTTCTTCCGGGTCATATCCTGGTGGAATAACGAAGTAGAAGTGTCTTGTTACGCTGTCAGGGTAGAGAATATCTGCTGTTAGAAGGGTGTTGCTAACAAAGTCATTTTCTACGTCAGGTGTACTGAAAATATCGGCAGCACAATA
Organism: Candidatus Sabulitectum sp.; assembly: GCA_029940175.1. Lineage (GTDB taxonomy): Bacteria > Fermentibacterota > Fermentibacteria > Fermentibacterales > JCC-6 > Sabulitectum. The sequence continues at coordinate 9,801 of JAOZRM010000073.1, forward strand.
CACTCCGGAAGTGAACTCACGAAATTCAGAGATGCTGATCTCTTCTGTCTGAGGACTTGCCGGTGAGGTCCCGGTTACTGATATCAGAATGGAAGCAATGATCAGGAAACACATATCCACCTCTTTCACTACCAAAGTTGATTTCTGCAGGATCGATCAATAGCAGGATACTGCATGAAGCAGTCGCAGTATGTCAACTGTACAATATTTGCTTTACCTGAGCTTCCGTGCTATTTATCTGGACAGGTCAGATTTTCAGAAGGGGTTTGAATGAACGGCTCACAGTATTTTGTTGTGGCAATTCTTGCGGCGATCGTGGCTCTGCTCTATTCCAGGAAACTGTCTCCTTCTGTGATATTCCTTTCTGCGGCTGCAGTTCTTGCATTTTCCGGCATTATCTCTCCTTCAGAAGCTCTAGCCGGTTTTGGCAACGAAGCCATAGCTGCAATGCTCATGCTTCTTATACTAAGCCAGATCATCTGGAGAACCGGTTTTGTGCAGTGGATCTTCGAGGTAAGACTGAAGCCCTCAAACAGGTACAGGGTCTTCCTTGCGCAGATGATGCCTTTTGTGGGAGGAAGCTCTGCTTTTATGAACAACACTCCTGTTGTTGCCATGATGATTCCTTTTGTGAGTGACTGGGGAAACAGGCACAACGTCCCGGCATCTAAATTGTTGATGCCTTTGTCGTGGGCTGCTATTCTTGGTGGAATGGTTACGCTAATAGGTACATCCACAAACATGATAGTGAACAGCCTTGTTGTTGGGGCTGGAGGAAAAGAGCTCTCAATCCTTGACTTTACTCCAGTTGGTCTGATGCTGTTCGCCGGAGGTATGGGGTATGTGCTGTTACTGGGGTACAAAGCACTTCCCAGGCGAAAAAGCCCTTCTGAAAAACTTGCGGAAAGTCCCCGAGAGTACATATCAAATCTTATAGTTGAAGCCGGTTCGGATCTTGTTGGCAAAACCGTGGATTCAGCAAGTCTTAGAAGCCTGAAGGATCTCTTCCTGGTGGAGATACTTCGAGGTGATTCCGTAATTGCACCTGTGGTGCCCACTGAAGTTCTGGAGGCAGGGGATCAGCTTCTGCTCGCGGGAAAGATCTCTGCAGTTGCAGAGCTTGCCGCTGGAAGAAAAGGTCTTTCTCTGGCAGGAAAAGAAGATTTTCCCACTGCGGAAAAAATACATGTGGTGAAAGTTGTTGTTTCTCCCAGGTCATCATTTATAGGGGCGAAAGTTAAAAACACAAACTTCAGGGGCAGATTTGATGCGGCAATTCTTGCTGTTCACAGGCAGGGCAAAAGGCAGGAGGGCAAGATAGGTGATATGAAACTCAGGTCCGGTGATCTTCTTCTGCTTGTAACCGGGGATGATTTTGCAGGATCAACCAGGGATACCGAAGATTTTTTTGTGATCTCAATGATAAAGCAGATACACAACATCGATCTGAAGAAATCCATTTTCATAACAGCTTCAAGTTTCTCATGCATACTTCTCAGCATATTTGGAATTGTTCCTCTGTTCAATTCCCTCCTGGCTCTTATCGCAGTTTTTCTGATATCCAGGATTGTTTCCTCAGGTGATCTCAAGCAGATTATAAACATGAATCTGCTGGTGATCGCCGCATTTGCTCTTGCAGTTGGCAAGGCGGTACAGGTCACCGGTCTGGGAGATTTGCTGGCGGGTTCTGTTGTTGAATGGTTTGAACCACTTGGAGTTATCGGGGTGCTGGCTGCAGTTTACATAACAACCAACGTACTTGCTGAGTTGATCACCACCACTGCTGCTGCAACAATTGTTTTCCCATTTGCTGCAGCTTCTGCTGCGGCTCTGGGCGTGGATGGAACACCGTTCTACCTTGCAGTAGCCTACGGTGCAGCTGCTAACTTCATTACACCTGTGGGCTACCAGACAAACTTGATGATCTACGGTCCTGGCGGATACCGTATCAGCGATTTCCTGAAGGCGGGTCTGCCTCTGAAACTTCTCTGCGCTGTTATTGCAATCCTGGGACTTTCGCTGGTTCACGGGTTTCTTTAAGCGACAGCGATTCCTTCGCTTTTTATCTGCTGCACGAAAGGATCCACACTAGTGAAACTATCAGGGTTGAATGGCAATGGCTCAAGTCTGACATCAATTAATACTGCAAGTTCAGTGAGCCTGATCCGTTCTTCAAATCGGTCATTACCAATTTGAGGAGATATTATAGCAACATCTATGTCACTCCACTCGTCAGCTTTTCCCGTGGCATAAGAACCGAAAATGTATGCTTCCGAGATTCGGAAGCCCGTCTTGCGAAGCTTGTCCAGAAATAGCTGGACATTCTTTAAAACTACAGCTTCGATTTCAGCCATACGAAAATCTCCTCTACTCTCTTCAGTTCCTTTGAAGTGAATTGTGCTGTGCATTTTCTTCTGAATTCCTGTTTATAGTCAGGGTATCTGGATTCCAGGTTGAAGGTTGTAATTCTTATGAGAGAGTGTTTCAGCTCATCGGTAATATCAATATCAGCCTCCTGAGCTAATCTCAATAAATTGTGAGAGCGCGGAATCTGTTGTTCTAATCGTTGAGCGAGTATTGCTTTTATTATTTTCTCAATGGCCAGATGACCAAAGAAAAGGGCGTAAGAATAATCTTCTTTTTCAAAGAGATGTCTTGCAATGCCTAGAGACTCTTCCGCTTCGGATATCCAATAATTTACAATCTCTTTTTGATTCATTGAAGCACCATCTTTCGCTATTCTACTTCACCAGACTATAGCAAACTTTTTAAACAGGAACCAATGCTGGTTCACGGTTTTCTTTGATCTTAGTAGATTGTGTCATCTCCTGTGTAACCATCTCTTCTTTCGCTGCTCCAGCAGATCACCACTGCAGTTTTATCTGTGTTGTTTTCAAAGACGTGCTTGATGCCTTCCGGAATAGTGAGAATTGAAGTAACAGCTGCTGACATGGTGATGTTTCTTTCTTTCTGCTTAACAGTGATTGTTCCTGAAAGCACCAGAATCTGTTCGTTCCTTGCAGGATGCGTGTGATTACCCCTGGAGCATCCAGGTTCAATGGAGAATGCATGGCAGTTACTGATGTCTCCTGTGTCTGCAAGGTGTTCAAAGGGGTTTACTACAAACCCTCGCTTGTCTCTGTGATCATTAAGGGTGATTTTGTTCATTCTTTCCTTTCTGTGTTTTGTATTCTGCGAGATTCTTTCTTTGTGTGCAAGGCTCTTGTTTTATGTATGTACATTTGCATATATTTGCAAACATGCGAAAGGATCATAATGAAACCTGATGAAATGCGTTTTTACAGGAAGAGAACTGAGACTTTGAAGGCTCTTGCAAACCCTTATCGCCTTTGGATGGTAGAGAGGCTTGCAGAAGGCGAGCTCTGTGTTTGTGAATTCAACAAGGCACTTGATCTGGATTACTCAACCATATCACGGCATCTGTCTGTTCTTCGTAAGGCAGGG
>JAOZRM010000074.1:0-1218 GCA_029940175.1 Candidatus Sabulitectum sp.
ATCCAGCGGACAGGGAGGTATCATTGCAGCTTTTGCATCGGTAGCTTTTGTGTTGTTTGTTGTTACTGTGCTTTCCTGGGTTACCAGACGATACATGACAGACAACTTCACTGAGATGATGCTGGCAGTGCCTGTGAGGAACTCTATTTTGTTCCTGATGCTTCCTGTTGGTATTGTCACCTCTGTGTTATCTTTTAGAGCTGGAATGAACAATCTCAGGAAAAGGATTTTCTGATGGTGTTTGTTGGATTGGATTACGGAAGAAAAAAAACAGGTGTGGCAATTTGTCATGAAGGCATTGTGCTGCCCGGTGACACCGTTTTTGGGTCCTGGAGCAGGATAAAGGGAAAACTCGAAGAACTTGCATTGAGGTACGAAGATATTGAGGTTGTACTGGGGCTTCCCCTTTCTGCATCCGGAAAATCTACTGAACTCAGTCTGGAAGTTGAAAAGTTTGCTGAATGGCTAATGCAATCGGGTTTCATAGTTGAGCTTGTAAATGAAGCTGGTTCCTCAGCAGTGGCTGTGCAACTGCTGGGCAGGAAAGACAGGAAGGGCCATGTAGATTCACTGGCAGCCTGCGAAATACTGAAAAGGTATCTAAAATTAATATGAAAAAGAAAAGATTATTGCTTCGAGGGCTGATATTTCTTCTGGCGTCCGGTCTGGTGGGCCTGATCTATGTGCGAAAAATGGTAACTCCACCGGGGCAGGGTATGTCTATGGAGTTCTCCCTTCAGCGTGGCTGGGGAGTTAGAGAGGTTGCAGAGGCACTGGAAGACAGTGCCCTTGTGCGAAGCAGGTGGGTTGTTCTTTACAATTACAAGAGAAATTTTTCAGGCTCTCTGCTCCAGGCAGGAAGATACAGTCTTAGTGATACAATGGAAATTGATTCAATACTTTCGAGGTTTGTTTCCGGTGATGTGATTCCGGTGCCCACCAGCTGGGTTACTCTTCCACCGGGGCTTAGAATGGAGCAGAGCCTTCCAATACTTTCAGATTCTCTTGGAATTCCTCTTCAGGAACTGGAGGATCTGTCCCGGGAAATTGAGTACCTGCAGGCAATGGGTATTCCTTGTTTCGAGGGATATCTTTTTCCGGAGACCTATGAATTTGCTGATTCCATGCCAGCCTGGGAAGTGATAGATGTAATAGTTAGAACTGGCTTTGAGGTGATGGATGCTCAGTGGGAGGAGAAGTGTACAGCTGTGGGTCTTT
>JAOZRM010000074.1:1228-12537 GCA_029940175.1 Candidatus Sabulitectum sp.
AAACCAATTCGCTCAAGCTTCAAACGGTCGCCGCCATTGTTGAAAGAGAAGCCGCTTCTGATACCGAACGCGATCTTGTTGCAGGAGTGTTCATCAACAGACTCAGAATCAGTATGAGGCTTGAGAGCTGCGCCACAGTTCAGTATGCTCTGGGTGAGGTTAGAGAGGTTCTTCTGTTCAGTGATCTGGAGATAACAAGCCCTTATAACACCTACCGGAACCCGGGCTTGCCTCCAGCTCCGATCTGCTCTCCAGGTGTTGCTTCTCTTGAGGCTGTTGCAAACCCGGACACCACAGATGGATATCTGTTTTTTGTAAGTAAGGGGGATGGATCCGGAGAGCATCTTTTTGCAGTCACAGCAGCCGGGCATTCGAGGAACATAGTGAGCGTTCGATAACAATGCCTTATTGACGCCAACGCCTGTTGTATATAGGTATGATAGTCATGATTATGGTGGGTGGTAACAACATGTCTGGAGGATGGGATGAGTGACGGAAGACAGCTTAATTTCCTGGAGAAAGCTATCAGGATTATTCCAGGATACAAGGGATACAAAGGTAAAGAGGAAAGAAGAGACAATGATGCTCTTTTCAGAGGGATGCTTGCCACTAAGATTGATGGGCTTCTGGTAATTGTCACAAGTGGTCTTGCCAATCTTAAGGGTCCTGATGCGCTTAATTCTGCTGGAGGCTTTGACAGGCTGACAAAAAAACTGGAGATGGCGGCTGACAAAGTCAGATTTGCTGCCAGAGGGTATAGAGGCTGGTTCGATATGCACAAAGTGCAGGAGAACGAGCTTGATAAACTTTACGAATTTGACTGCGCTCTTACTGAGGAAGTAGAGAAGATGCAGGTTGATTTTGAGGCACTCGGCTCAGCTGTTGACAGCGGAACCGGAGTGAAGGAAACTCTTGAGGTGGCCATTGCCGGTCTTGATGACTTTATCCATAGGGTTGAGGGTAGAAGCTCTCTTATGGTAGACCTCCAGAACAATACACCAATTGATTAGGGAGGATCAACATGTTTAAGAGACCTGAAATTATTGAATTCATGGACAATTCCGGTAAAGAGATTGCTCACAGGATACCGGAACAGGGATCCGGTGAGTTTCGTCTGGGCAGCCAGTGTGTGGTAAGAGAAAGCCAGGAAGCGGTATTCTACCGTGATGGCAAGGCAATGGACGTGCTGGGGCCGGGTAGACATACTCTCACCACCCAGAATATTCCCGTTCTTGCCGGTCTTGTTGATATGGCATTTTCGGGTGAAGGTACACCGTTCAAGGCCGAAGTTTACTACATAAACAAGAAAACCTTCACAGACTTGAAGTGGGGAACAAAAGAACCCATTCTGTTCCGTGACTCAGAACTTTCAATGGTAAGGCTTCGCGCCTTCGGTAATTTTTCCATGAAAATTGTTGACAGTCTTCTTTTTGTTAACAAGATAGTGGGAACTGAAGGAAAGTATTCCACAGGAGATATTGAAGGTTTCCTGAAGAGTATCATCATCAGCAGGCTTGCCGATCTGCTTGGTGAAACCATGTCTACTATTTTTGATCTTGCTGCAAAGTATGATGAACTCGGTACTCTTGCAAAAGCAAGATTTACCGATGACTTCAGCAAATACGGCATCCAGATGGTTGATTTTTATATCAGTGCCATCACACCCCCCGAGGAGGTTCAGAAGCGGATCGATGAGAGAAGCGGAATGGGCGTTCTTGGCGACATGGGCGAGTACATGAGATTCAAGACAGCCACTGCAATAGGTGACGCAGCCCAGGCAGGTGGAGGCGGCGGTGCCGCAGGTGCCGGAGTTGGAATGGGAGCAGGGCTTGGAATGGGAATGGTAATGGCCAACCAGATGGGCCAGGCAATGGCACCTCAGGGCGGTGGAGGAGCCGTTCCGGTGGCCGCTGCTGGAGCTGCTGCTGCAATGGTAGCCTGCCCGTCATGCGGTGAATCCGTTGTTTCCGGTAAATTCTGTCCGGAATGTGGAAAGCCTCTTGCCGAGAGCTGTCCTTCCTGCGGAAAGCCGGTTCCTGCAGGTGGTAAATTCTGCCCTGAGTGTGGAACTAAGATGGGCGGGGGAACAACATGCGAGTGTGGTGCCGACATTCCGGCTGGTAGCAAGTTCTGCCCGGATTGCGGCAAAAAGGTTGAATAGAACAAGTCTTACAATTCATGGCCTGCTTGAACTGTGGGCCATGGAGACTCCTGACAAAATAGCTCTCCAGGACAGTGATGGTTCTCTTACCTATGCCCAGTGGCACCGGGCTTCGGAGCATCTGGCTTGTAGACTGCAGACTGCAGGAGTAGAAAAAGGTACCCTGGTGGGAGTGCAGGTTGACAGAACTTGCGGGCTTCCAGTTGCTTTTACCGCTATTTCAAAAGTTGGAGCTCGCTTTCTTGGCTTGAACCCCAGTTGGCTTTCTGAAGACAGAGAGATGGTATTTACCAGGTGGAACAAGCGTTTCATTCTCTGCTGGGAAGGGATGGAAATTGAGGGGTGGAAGGCGGCAAGTACCCTGTTGCCATTCGGAAGATCAGATCTTTTCTCACCTGCTCTTTCACCCAGGGGTGTCACAAGAGTAGACACTTTCGATGAGTTCTATATGAACGTAACAAGTGGTTCAACAGGTCTTCCCAAGGTTGCTGTTACCTCTCACAGAGAATTGTTGATCAACACTGCTTCTGTGTGTGAAGATCTTGGACTTACAGTTGATGATGTTTTGATGTCACTTTTCGGAGTCATAGGACATCCACACGAAATTTTTATGAGGAGTCTCTATTTAGGGGCAACTGCTGTTCTTGAACCATCAGTTTATCCAAGACAGCACATTCAGATGATCAGAGAGCACAAAGTGACTTTTCTTATGGGGCTTCCTCCACAACTGGATGCTCTCAGTCGTCTTTCCAGCAGAGAAGATGCAGATGTTTCTTCCCTGCGGATAATTGAGACCGGAGGCATGAGGATCACGGACAGATTCCTTTCGGCTTTCGAAGAGAGAACCGGAAAAAAGGTTACTCCGGTGTGGGGCAGTACTGAAACATCTGGTGTTGTTCTTATTGGCGATCCGGGAGTAACAGGATTTTCTTCTGTAGCTTTTGGGTACAGCGTTCAACTGCGTAACGATCTGGGTGTTGTTGATGGTAATGGCAGAGGTGAATTGTGGATCGCCGGAGAAGGTATTGTTAATCGCTACCTGGGAGAACGATCTGATTCTTCGGAGATTCTTGTTGATGGATGGTACAGAACGGGAGATATTTTTAACAGGCGTAATCATCGTCTTTATTTTACAGGCAGACGGGGAGGACTGATTAAGGCTTCAGGGCTCAAGGTCTATCCCAGTGAGGTTGAACTGGCTATTCTTAAGCATCCTTCGGTGAGGGATGTGTGTGTTGTGGGAAAAGACTTTCCAGGACGAGGAGAAGCTCCGGTTGCCTACATTGTTCTTCCAGGAGACATTGAACTCACCAAACATGAATTGAGGAGCTTTCTTTCGGGCATTCTGGAAGATTTCAAGATGCCGAGAAAGTACTTTTTCAGCAATAGTCTGCCCAGAACCACTTCCGGAAAACTGGACAGAGCACGTATAGCCAGACAGGATATTGCCCCTGACTACAGGGCAGAGCTTCTCAGACTTGATGTTGATCTAGTTAAGTTGCTCAATACCAGAGCGGATCTTATGGAAAAAATTGATGCCGGATACAACCCGAACTGGGTTGAAGAACAGATAAACAATGCAATGGGGCACAACCCCGGACCCCTTTCTGACAGTAGCGTAAGGGAAGTCATCCGATCCTTAATGAACAATCTGGGGAGGGGCTGACATGCTGGTACGCGAAGTGAGAGTTGGTGATGCTGTTTTCGGGGGATCGAAAATTGTGCTTATAGCAGGTCCTTGCTCTGTAGAAAATGAAGAGATGGTCATGACCACTGCCAAAGCAGTTGTTTCATGTGGAGCTCAAATGCTCAGAGGTGGTTCATGGAAACCACGTACTTCTCCATATTCTTTCCAGGGACTAGGAGTTGATGCATTGAAGATACTGAGAAAAGCCGGGAATGAATCCAAAGTACCCACTGTGACCGAGGTTATGTCAGCGCATCAGATTGAGATCGCCTCCGAGTATGTTGATATGCTTCAGGTTGGGGCCAGAAATATGCACAATTTCACTCTTCTCACGGAGATTGGCCGCAGCGGAATGCCGGTTCTTTTAAAACGGGGATTTATGGCTACTGTTGAAGAGTGGCTTCTGGCTGCGGAATATATACTGAAAGAGGGAAATGAGAGTGTTGTTCTCTGTGAAAGAGGCATCCGAACTTTTGAAACATGGACCCGGTCAACACTGGATATCTCTGCAGTTCCACTTGCAAGGAATTCACTTGGGCTTCCTGTGATCGTTGATCCCTGCCATGCTGCTGGCCGAAGAGACTTGATCTTACCTCTCTCTCTTGCGGCTCTGGGAGCTGGTGCAGACGGACTTATGATAGAGGTGCATCCCGACCCCGACAAGGCTTTATCCGATGGCGGGCAGTCTCTTTCACTTGAAGACTTTGAATTGTATTCACAGAAGATTGGTGCTGCTCCGCAGTCACCGTGTCGTTTAAAGGAAAAAAACAGGAGGTAGCAAGTGCATTTTGGAATACTCACCGGCGGCGGTGACGCTCCGGGTTTGAATGCCGTGATAAGGGGTGTTGTTGTTCGTGCTGAATCAGGTGGACACAAGGTGACCGGTTTTCTCAGAGGGTGGAAGGGTGCAATTGAGAATACAACTGTTGCTCTGGATCGTGAAGCTGTCCGCGACATACACACCCAGGGTGGAACACTACTATTTTCTTCAAGAACCAACCCCAGAAAAGTAGAGAATGGTCTTGAAAGAATCATAGAAACCCTGAAAGAGAACGATATTGATGTTCTTATTGCTCTGGGAGGAGAGGATACACTTGGTGTAGCCGACACTCTTGCGGAAATGGGAGTTTCAGTTGTAGGTGTTCCAAAAACAATAGACAATGATCTGTCTGCAACTGATTACACTTTCGGATTCGATAGTGCTATCAACAACGTCATGGATGCTATCGATAAGCTTAAGACCACTGCCAGAAGTCACGAGAGGGTGATGGTTGTTGAAATAATGGGCCGTCATGCAGGCTGGATGGCATTGTACGGTGGAATGGCTGGCGGTGCTCATGTCATTCTTACTCCGGAGAACGAGTTTGATACCGATGAGGTATGCGCTCTGTTGAAGAAGCGTTACGAACAGGGCAGAAGGTACGCTCTTGTGGCAGTCGCTGAAGGTGCGATTGACCCCGGACTTGCTCGCCATGTCTACCATTCTGCGGAAAAAGACTCCTTTGGCCATGTCCAGCTTGGTACAGGTATTGGAATAGGCGAGGTTCTCAAAAATGAGATTGAAGACAGAACCGGCCTGGAGACCAGACATGTCGTCTTGGGCCATGTTCAGCGTGGTGGAAGCCCGTCAGCCTTTGATCGGGTGCTTGGCACTCGTCTGGGAGTAAAGGCCGTGGAAATTGGTGAATCCGGTGAGAATCGCAAGATGGCTGCCCTTCGGGGTACTGAAGTAATAGCAGCAGATCTTTCTGAAGCCGTTGGAACTCTTAAAACTGTTCCTGAGGAACACATCAAAACAGCTGAATTGTTTTTCGGCTGATGTATTGGGGAGGAGATAATTGTGTCAGTAAAAGTAGCCATTAATGGTTTTGGTCGAATAGGAAGACTGGTCTACAGACAGGCTCTCAAGCATGATGAAATAGACATTGTTGCAGTTAATGATCTCACTGATCCGGGGATGCTTGCTCATCTTCTTAAGTACGATTCTGTGCATGGAGTGTTTCCGGGTGAAGTCAAAGTAGATGGTGACAGGATCATGGCCGGTAATGACTCTTTTGTGGTTTCAAGCCAGCCTGATCCTTTGAAACTGCCATGGAAAGAACTGGGCGTAGACATTGTTATCGAATCAACAGGCTTCTTCAGAACCAGGGAGAAGGCTGCATATCACATCCAGGCAGGAGCGAAGAAAGTAATAATCAGCGCACCTGCAAAAGGTAATCCTGGAGCTGATCTCACAGTTGTTTTCGGAGTGAATTCAGATCTTTATGATTCCAGTATCCATGATATTGTCAGTACAGCAAGTTGCACAACAAACTGCCTTGCACCTGTTGCAAAGGTTCTCAACGATACTTTCGGTATTGAAACAGGCGTAATGACTACGATACATGCTTACACGAATGATCAGCGTATCCTGGACCTGCCTCATTCTGACATGAGAAGAGCTCGATCTGCAGCAGTGAATGTTATTCCTACCACCACAGGTGCAGCGGCAGCTGTTTCTCTTGTTATTCCGGAACTTAAAGGCAGGCTTGATGGAATGGCTGTTAGGGTTCCAGTTCCTGATGGCTCTCTGGTGGATCTGGTATGCATGCTGAAAACCGACACTACGGAAGAGGCAGTGAACCAGGCAATGAAGACTGCTTCTGAAACTTCCCTGAAAGGCGTTCTTCAGTACACAGATGAACCTCTTGTCTCTTCAGACATTGTTGGTAACCCCTACAGCAGCATTTTTGACAGCCAGATCACAAAGATGATCGGACCCAGAATGCTTAAAGTTCTCTCCTGGTATGATAATGAATTCGGTTATGCTTCAAGAATGGTTGACATGCTTCTTCTCATGGCATCAAAGGGGTTCTAGCATGCAATATCCTTCAATTCGAGATCTGAAGACTGGAGGAAAACGGATATTCCTGAGAGCCGACCTCAATGTTCCCATTGAGGATGGAAAGATACTTGATGACACAAGGATAAGATCTGTTCTCAGAACCATACGGTATCTTATTGAACAGGGCTCGCCAGTAGTTCTTGCTTCTCATCTGGGCAGGCCAAAGGGCAGGATTGTTCCTGATTACAGTATGAAGCCCATTGCAGAGAAGTTGAAGGAAATACTTACAGAGACCCGGATACTCTTCGCCAGAGATTGTGTTGGTAAGAGGGTTGAAGCCATGGCGGCCGGTCTTGGCCCGGGAGAGCTTCTTGTTCTGGAAAATCTTCGTTTTCATCCTGAGGAAACAGCCAACGAGCCGGAATTTGCAAAGAAACTTGCAGCACTTGGCGACATCTATGTGAATGATGCATTCGGTACCAGTCACAGAGAACATGCGTCCATGGTGGGTGTTCCGGAGATACTTGGCGGAGGCTACGTGGGTTTCCTGGTTGAAAAGGAATTGCGTGTTTTTGGAGAACTTATCAGACACCCCAGAAAGCCTTACACGGTGATTCTGGGTGGCATAAAGGTCAGCGACAAGGTTGCTGTGATCGAGAATGTTCTACCAAAACTGGATAATTTGATAGTTGGTGGTGCCATGGCATTCACCTTCTACAAGGCCATGGGTCTTGAAACCGGTAACAGTATCGTTGAAGAAGATACAATTCAGACAGCAAAAGACATCATTCAGGCTGCAGAGGAAAGAGGAGTGAACCTTATTCTCCCTGTTGATATTGTCTGTGCCCCGTCCAGAGATCATGTGGATGAGGCGGTTGTCAGGCGATTTGATGATCTGCCTGAGGATATGGCCGGATTTGATATTGGCCCGGAATCCATTGAATTGTTCCGCAGAACCATGTTGAAGAGCAAAACTATTGTCTGGAATGGTCCAATGGGATTGTTTGAGATCCGTCCTTTTGATGTGGGAACGAGACAGCTTGCAGCATTCATGGCTGATGCTACATCTTATGGTGCAATAGCTGTAGTAGGTGGTGGAGACAGCATGCGGGCAGTTCGTGAAGCAGGTGTTGCTGAACAGATTACCCATGTTTCAACCGGTGGTGGAGCTTCTTTGAAATTGCTGCAGGGCGAGGAACTTCCAGCTCTTGAATATCTGAGTATCGAAGGGGTAAAACCGTTCGTGGGAGCCAACTGGAAGATGAACGGTTCTCTCTCCATGGGTATTGAGTACATCACACTGCTGGACGAAGGAAATGTTAACTATTTTGGAGCAGATGTAGTTCTTTTCGCTCCATTTACCCTTCTTTCTTCTTTTGCTCCCCTTGCTGAAAAAGCTGGCATCCATCTCGGAGCGCAGGATATTTTCTGGGAAGAAAAGGGAGCTTATACCGGTGAGATAAGTGCAGCGATGCTTAAGGATGCTGGTTGCTCCTGGTTCCTTGCCGGTCACAGTGAGCGCAGGCATGTGCTTGGTGAGACCGATGAAATCGTTAGAAAAAAGGTGAAAGCAGGTCTTGCGGCTGAGCTTTCCTGTGTTCTCTGTGTGGGAGAACTTCTTGAACAGAGAGAAGCTGGAAAAACTGAGGAAGTTGTCCGAGGTCAGATAGAAGCAGCTCTGAGAGACATGGATAATGCAAATCCATACAATCTGATTGTTGCTTACGAACCTGTCTGGGCTATTGGCACAGGCAAAACTGCCACTCCTGAAGAGGCTCAGAGAATACACGGTCTTATTCGTGAGTGGGTAGCTGAAATTGTAGGCAAAGACTTTGCCGATGAAATGGGTATCATCTACGGTGGAAGCGTTAAGCCATCAAATGCTGCTGAAGTAATGTCGGGCAAAGATGTTAATGGAGCACTGGTTGGAGGCGCCAGTTTGAAAGCAGACAGTTTTATCGAAATTGTCGCAGAGTGCCACTGATTAGTAAAGGATAAGCCGGGGGGAGCCGAACTGGCTCCCCTGACCAGTTCAGGAGCAGACTCCATGGGAATTCTCAGTTTTGTAATTACTCTTCTTTTATTTGCATCCATGGAGGTGGCCAGTAAACCGCTAATGGGTTCCATCGACCCGCTGGTACTCACCTTCTGGCGATTTGTGTGCGGCGCTGCAGTTCTTGGAATTGTCATGCTGATAAGGAAAAAAAGGGTCGATCTGACCTTTCGAAAAGTGTTGGTTCTTGCAATGATGGGAATTCTGAACACATTCCTGAGTATGTCTTTTCTTCAGCTTGCGGTTAAGAACACCGAGGCCTGCAGGGCAGCAACAATCTTTGGTTCCAATCCTGTTTTTGTGGTTCTCATCGCGGCTGTGATCGGTTGGGAAAAATACACGAAGAGAAAAGGCGCAGGTCTTCTTCTGGGGGTTGCCGGTCTTATACTGGTCACCGGTATGTACACCCTGAAGATTGATTCAGGAACTATATATGCGCTTCTAGCATCAATCACCTTTGCCCTGTACATCATTCTGAGCAGGAAAGCATCATTGAATACTGATCCAATCACAGTTAATGTGATTTCTTTCGCATTTGGTCTTACAGCACTTGCAGTGTGGTTGAATGCAAGTGGAATTCCCATGAGCCCGGCACCTCTCAAATCTGAGATACCGTCTTTCCTCTTTCTGGGAATAGGAGTCAGTGGGCTTGGATATGTTGCATTTATGGTTGCGATCAGAAAACTCGGCGCAGGGAATGTTTCAACTGTCTTTCTGCTGAAACCTGCGGTTGCAACAGTTCTTGCAATACTGTTCCTGGGAGAAAGAATTACAACGAGTTTTGTTATAGGACTGCTGCTTGCTGGAGCAGGAAGCTATCTCGTAGCTGGAAAGATAAAGAAAAGCCGGGCATGAAAAGCCCGGCTTGAACTAGGATCAGTTATGCCTTTACCGATGTTTTCATGAACTGAACACGCTCGAATTCAGCAGGATTTCCGCTGTTTCTCTGGCTGAGTCTTTCACGGAAGTCTTCAATATTGTTGTAGTTGTGCCGATGCATCCAGTCAGCGACAAATCCGTGCATGTCTGCAATTACACCAAGACCGTTCTTGTACAGGGTAGAGCAGATCTGTACTGCGTTTGCACCTGCCAGCAGTTGTTTTACAACAGCTTCTCCATCGTGGATTCCGGTAGTGGCAGCAATGTCACAGGATGTAACAGGGCTGATAAGACTAACCCAGCGAAGAACCTGTTCTGTTTCATCCGGTGTTGAAAACAGGGAACCATTGATCACATTAAGTTTTTCTATGTTAAAATCAATTCTTAAGAATCTGTTGAAAAGAACAATACTGTCAACGCCGCAGCCATCCAGCTCGCTGGCAAAAGCAGAGATACTGGAGAAGTGGGACCCTATTTTTACTGCAACGGGGATGCTGATCTGAGATTTAATATCAGACACTATATCAAGAATAGTATTCTCATTCTCTCTGCCTGTTCTCCTGGGATCCGAAGGAAGAATGAACGTATTCAGTTCGATAGCAGAAGCCCCTGCATTCTCAAGCTGTTTTGCGAAATCGGTCCAGTTTCCCTTGCCAAAACAGTGAATACTTGGGATTATTGGTATGTCCACAAGGCTTCTGGATTTCTCAAGAAGCTCAAGATAGCTGGAAACTGCGTTCTGCATTCCGTAGTTGCTGATGTAGTCCACAGCCTCTGGATACCATGCCCCTTCATCGGTCATATTGCCCAGGTCAGATTCTATTTGTTCTTCAAAGATAGACTTAAGTACAACGGCTCCGGCACCTGCATCAGCACAGGCTTTTACTTTGTCAGGAGTGCCTGTAAGTCCGCAGCTTCCCACAATTATCGGATTCCGTAATTTCATGCTCATATACACTGTTGAAAGGTTCATTGATTGCCCCTTTTGCTGGTTACATATTTTAATTTCTATACGGAAACATATCAGTACCGGTGAAAATAAAACAGTCCTGATAACTCTTTCTCCACGTTCCCTCGGCCTCTTAATGTTGGAGGGAATGCCACCTCATGCAATGTATTCTCAGATGTATTATTGACATGACGGAATACAGAAGAAGGGCGCGGTTAAGCGCCCTTCCAAAATATACATTACCCGGTTCTAGACCATGTTTTCTTTTATGATCATACCAAGTCTTCTGCATCCCTCCACAATTTTTTCTTCATTACTGTAGCTGAAGTTCAGGCGCATTGAGCGATGATCTTCATTCTTTGGAAAGAATGCACTTCCCGGAACGTATGCGATGTTTTCCTTGATGGCTTTCTTAAACAACTCCTGGGTGTTCATTCCTTCCGGCAGGGTAAGCCAGAGGAAGAGACCGCCTTCGGGTTTTGTCCAGGTTACTCCCGGCAGATCTCCCAGGTTATTCTCAAGTTCTTCAAGCATCACCTTACACCGGTTCTTGTAGAGTGCGATGGTGGTTTTCAAGCCTATATCCAGAGCGCCGTTCTCAAGCATGTGGTAGGTTATAGCCTGGTTGAAAGGAGGCGTACACAGGTCCATTGACTGCTTGGCCATAACAAACTTGTCAATTAGCCAGTCAGGTCCGTATGCCCAGCCCAACCGGAATCCGGGCAACATTATCTTTGAGAAGGTATAGAGGCTTAT
>JAOZRM010000074.1:12547-13180 GCA_029940175.1 Candidatus Sabulitectum sp.
TCTCTTTCTGGTGCCATAGACTGGAATGTCTTCTGATGCTCGCCCTCGAATCTGATCTGGCGGTAAGGGGTATCTTCAACAATGATGTAATCTCGTTCTCTAGCTATCTTTACGATCTCTTCTCTTCGAGCATTGGGAATAGTTACTCCTGCAGGATTCTGGAAATCCGGTATGATATAGAGAAGTCTCGGTCTTCTTCCCTCAGCCTCAAGTTTGTCCAGCGTTTCCACAAGTTTTACGGGAATCATACCATACTCGTCCAGTTCTACTCCTACAGGAACTCCACCATAGCTCTTGATGGCCTGAAGGCCACCCAGATATGTTGGAAGGCCAACAATACAGGTGTCTCCTGGGTTGAAGAATACCTTAGACATGATCTCAAGACCCTGCTGGCTTGCAGTGGTTACCAGAACGTGTTCTGCACGAGCCTCTTCGATTCCGTCATTTCGCATGATCTCCGCAAGTTTCTCACGCAGTCTCGGGTCACCTTCGGTGGCTCCGTACTGCAGGGCTTTACCTGCTTCCTCGTCAATAACTTTCAAAGCTGCTTCCTTGACATAACTCACTGGGAATGTTTCGGGAGCAGGAAGACCACCTGCAAAGGAAATAATTTCAGGGTTGTGAGTAAGTTTA
>JAOZRM010000256.1 GCA_029940175.1 Candidatus Sabulitectum sp.
ACCAAGGCTCGAGAAGGTTATACAGTCTGAAAGAGTGGCCTGGTCAAGCCATTCGCCCTGAACTTCCACAGACTTACCCAGAAGGGTGTGGCTGCCGAACTCCTTGAGCATTGCAAGTGCTACATCTTTTGCTTCTGTGCCCGGAGCTGGCATTCCTTTCAGTGTCACTCTAACGGAGCCCGGAACCTGAAACCATACCTTTCCGGATTTGAAGGCAAAGGCAGTGTCTACGTCGCCCATGCCCTGACCGAAAGCTCCCACTGCACCCATAATGTTAAGATGACTATCTGTTCCAATAGTGGTTGTTCCGGGTTTTGCAAGACCCTCTTCAATCACCACATGACTGCCGATTCCAGCATCAACATCCCAGATCTTAAGATCCTGTTCTCTTGCAAAAAGTCTGATCCTGTGCTGATTTGTTGCATATGGAATTGTGTTCGCGGGAACATTACAATCAAAGGTGAAGAAAGTTTTCTTCGGATCATGTATTGGAGAATCTCCCCCGTATTTTTCAAGATTTCCCACAACATTTGCTCCTGCAAAATCTCTTGCAGAGCGATTATCAATACCCAGCCACACAACATCGCCGCCGGTACAATCGCCACCACCATGTGCTGTTATGATCTTTTCTATCAGAGTTCTGCCCATTGCTGCCTCCATTTCGGATCGTCTGTGTGCCAATTTCCCCGCTGGTCTCGCCCCAGCTCTAAACAATTTAAAAAGATTTCTCCAATACCTGCATCCCTGTAACCGGCCTGAATGTCTTTAAGTGAATAGGTGTACTGGAGAGTTTCCACCTCAGGTTCACCCTCTTCAGGAAAACTGAGGATCATTGCGGTTCCACCGGAAGGAATGGATCCTCCTCCTACAGAACCTGGATTTATTATCAATCCATCCGGTCTTCTGATGATTGATGGTTTGTGGGTAAAGCCGCAAACCAGGATAGAAGAACCGGATCTGGCCAGTATCGCATCATAAATTTCAGCCGCAGCGTCTTCTGGAAGCCCCGCAGCCTGAGTTCCCGGCAGACCGTGAACACAAAGTATAGTTTTTTTCTCAACTTGGAATCTCAGTTCATCCGGCAGATTCTTAAGCCATTTTCTCTGAGAAGGAGTTATCTGATCAGACGTCCATTTCAGAAAATCCGCTGCCTTGTTTCTCCAGTGTGGATTCTCGTACTCTTCTCCGGTGCTTTGCCTGCGTCTGGCAATTGTTCTGTCGCAGTTACCCTGAACACATTCAATTTCACTGTTCCTGACGTATTCAACAACCTCCGAAGGCATAGGCCCGTAGTGAACAAGATCACCAAGAGAGACGATCAGATCAACTTTTTTGCTTTTCAGTACATTCATAGCGGCCTTTAAAGCTGAAAAATTACCGTGTATATCTGAAATGAACGCAATTTTCAAAATGAGTTTCCCTTCAATAAGATAAGTTGGGGTGAAATATACCACAGAGAAGGGTCATTTGAACACGAACCTTTCCCGCCGCTCTACAACACCCTCCACGGTAAGATTCCAAACAGCGGAAGGAGTAATGGACAGCTGAATCAAAGCATCTGTATCTCCTGCATCAACAGCCTCCCTAACCTGACTGTTTCCAGAAAGAATATCCACAGGCATCTTGATGTACTCGTACTCGTATGGCGGATCGTTCCATCTGGTCTCCCTGTGACTGAAACAGTGGCGTAAAATACCAAGCCCTGCCCTGAATGGTCGATACATGGATCTGTCAAAAACATGAATCTGCGCTCCTGCACATTTTACCCCTGAGTGTTTGTTGAATGTGGGAATAAAAAAATGAGGTCTGAGAACAGCTCCCTGCATAAAAGGTGATTCGTTTAGCTCATCACAGAGCTTCCAGGCATTCAACCATGGAGCTCCAAATATTTCAAAAGGTCGGGTTGTTCCTCTTCCTTCGGAAAGATTGGTTGCCTCAAAAAGACACATACCGGGATAAACGAATGCAGTATCCAGGGTTGGCATGTTGGGAGAAGGCATTACCCAGCCGGGATCATCCTCTCTTGATAGAATAACAGGCTCTGGCAGCCCGTCCATCCGGGCAAACAGGAGGGCAAGCTCACCAATAGTTAAAGCATGTCTCACCGGGATGGGATAGAGGCCTACAAAAGAAGAAAATTCAGGGTCAAGAATTGGCCCCTCTACTATTGATGTTCCAAGGGGATTTGGCCTGTCTATTACTGCCACGGGAATATCAAGTTCAGCGCATTTCCGCATTGTAAGAGCCATGGAGTAAATGTACGTGTAGTAACGACTGCCCACATCAACAAGATCAATCAGAACACAATCAGTGCCCTGCAGCATCTTTTCTGTTGGAATTCTTGTTCTGCCGTACAGGCTGTTCACCGGAACACCATATCGGCTGTGAGTATAGCCCTCCCACTCGATCATGTTGTCTTGCGTCTCTCCCCAGTAGCCGTGCTGGGGTCCAAGAATGGAATGAAGGATTGATTGCCGGTGAAGTATCTTTAGCGTAGAATTGAATGAACCATCCACCGCAGCATAGTGAGAGAGAAGACACACCTTGCTGCCTGGCAGGTTCTCCGGGGAAAATGGTTTTGTTTTTCTCATCTGCTGAGAATACGAAACTGGAAGGCGTTCAGCAATGGAGAGGATGGTAAGCTTATGAATGTGTTTTCACGTACTTTTGATGTAGTTCAAAAAAGCTGGAAGATTCTAATGGCAGATAAGGAGCTTATTGTTTTCCCGGTTCTGTCAGGAATTCTGTGTCTTGTGATCAGTGCAAGCTTCTACCTGCCTGTATCTGCTTCCGGTAAAACGGTGGAGGAACTGTATGTGCATAATCAAACCGGATTCATAGTTTTGCTGTTTCTGTTCTATTTCTTTAACTACTTCCTTGTAACATTTTTTAACTGTGCCGTAATTGCCTGCGCTGAGATAAGGATGGCCGGTGGTGATCCAACCCTGGGTGACGGCTTCAGGGCCTCCTGGGCAGTAGTAACATTTATTGCAGCATGGGCCATGATGGAAGCTACAATTGGATTGGCATTAAAATTGATGCAGGGCCGGGGCGGAAGAAAGAATCTGATAACAGGAAGTCTCGGTACCATGTGGACAATGGCATCTTTCTTTGTTGCTCCAAGGCTGGTAATAGATAGAACAGATCCCTTCACTGCTCTAAAAAGTGCGTGGAGTGATGTGAAAGGAAACTGGGGACAGCAGTTGATAGGTGGAGTAAGTTTTGGGCTGCTTGGTTTCCTTGTATCTATTCCCGCAATCCTGATTCTTTTTACAACAAAATTCTCAAGCCTGTCTGCGATTGTTTTTGCTGTGATATGGATCCTTACAGCATCTCTGATTATCTCAACACTGAAATCAATCTTTCAGGCTTCACTGTACCTGAGTATGAGAGATGATCAGATCAGGTAAACTTTATCCTGTATCCCGATTTCAGATAGATGGTCTGTTTTCCCGGTAGATCAAGTTCTGCAATTATTTCATCAGCAAACCAGG
>JAOZRM010000075.1 GCA_029940175.1 Candidatus Sabulitectum sp.
AACAGAGACATGCTGGCCGGGCAGATACCTTTCGACATAGAAGCGGTGAAAAGTGCCGGAATGGCTGATGATCTGGTAAATGGTCAGATCACTCAGGAAAGAGCCGAGACCAATGCAAGAGGCAACATCAAGGAGCATCAGTCTAAAAAAGCAGAGTCAAAAGCTGATGTTATGACAGATGTTGATACCACGGTGAATGTTAACAAAGTTGATCTTGTTTACGTACCCATGTGGGAAATGAAATATGTCATGGACGGCAAGGAATACAGTGCCCTTGTTGACGGTGCCAAAAAAGAAGTTCTGGGTGCCGAATATCCGGTGAGCAAAAAGGCTAAGATCACTATCTTCGACATTGTACTGGGTATACCTGCAATTATTGCAGGAATCCTTGGTTTTGGCGGAGAAGGGATGCCTGCTGCAAGGATCGTCATGTTCGTTCTTGTTGCACTTATGCTTGGATACAGCTTTAAGAAGGGGCTGGGCAGCAGAAACTGATGACTGCTATACCTGAAGCTGCCCTGTCGTGGACCTACCTCAGAGCCGGAGGTCCCGGAGGGCAGCATCAGAACAAGACCGAGTCTGCTGTACAACTGCGTTACAATATTTCTCTTGGAGAACTTCCCGATGATGTTGTTCTGCGGCTGAAGAAGCTGGCCGGGAGAAGGCTTACTGATGCAGGAGACATTATCATCGAATCACGGGATCATCGAAGCAGATTAATGAACACCAATTCAGCGCTTCGGAAACTGAATGAACTGATCGCACAAGCCCTTATCGTGCCCAAAAAGAGAAAACCCACAAGACCCACCAGAGCGTCAAAGGAAAAGCGCCTTGTAGCGAAAAAGCAACAGTCAGAAAAGAAATCGGGCAGAAGAAAACCTCTGATCTGAAGTTGTAAAATCATCTTTTTCAGTAACAGAATGTAACAAAATTTGCCAATCAGGGTCTCTTTTCATTAACTTACGTGATTAGAATCATTGTATTGACCACCCTTGTGAGAGGGGGATTGGCTTGAAGCTGTCCATTATTGCCGTATCCAGGCCCGTTTCTGTTACAGTTATTTCCATTGTTGTTGCAGTATTGGGCACCATTGCTGTTCTGCAGATGCCAGTGGATCTTCTTCCATCAGTTGAGTATCCCAGAATTACAATTGAGACCAGGTATCCTTCTTCAAGTCCTTATGAAGTGGAACGTCTTGTCACTGATCCCCTGGAGAATGCTCTTGCCGGGGTCAGGGGGCTCAGATCCTATTCCTCCCGATCTTACGGAGACATGAGTCGAATTACATTGGAATTCGACTGGGGTGCAAACATGGATTACACCCGGCTCGAGGTAAGAGAGAAGCTGGATGTTGCCAGCTGGTCTCTTCCCGATGCTGCGGAAAGACCCACCATTGTTGACTATGACCCCTCCAGCAGACCATTCATGGAGATCCTTCTTACTATGGACGGTGGATGGACTGATATTACCGATTTTTCAAGACGGGTAATAGCTACAAGGATTGAACAGGTGGACGGTGTTGCAGCCTGCGAGGTTGACGGAGAGGCTACTCCGGCTGTTTACGTAAGGTTGCGGGATGGTGCTATAGAAGAGCTTGGGATAAATCCTGCCTCCATTGCCTCTGCCATACAGGGGGCCAATGCGGTATCATCCGGTGGACAGGTTCGTGATGGAGACAAGGAATTTTTCCTTTCTCTGCAGGGTGAATTTGAATCGCTTGAGGATATTGAGAACACTGTGGTTGGAACTCTTGGAACCACTCCACTGCTGCTTGGATCCATAGCCGATATATACATTTCAGAGAAACCTCCCACGGAGTGGGCCAGCTACAACGGTGAGAGGGCAATCATTCTTCGTGTGAGAAAAATGGCAGAAGCCAACACTGTGGAAGTTGCTGGAGATGTTAAGGGAATTCTTGAAGAACTTAACCTTGCCCATGAGAATGTAAGTTTACAGATAATCCAGAACGACGCAGAGTTCATTGAAGAATCCATCGCCGGTGTTGTTGAAGCCTTGATTCTTGGTGGAATTCTTGCATTCGGAGTTCTTTTCTTTTTCCTTCGGGACTGGAGGAGTCCACTTATTCTCGGTCTTTCTCTTCCTCTGAGTATCGCACTGGCTCTGTTCTTTCTTTACCTTGCCGGAGTCACCGTTAACATCATGTCTCTGGGAGGTCTCGCTCTGGGAACCGGCCTTCTTGTGGATAATGCTGTGGTGGTTCTTGAGGCCATTTCCAGAAGGCGTGAGAAGGGTGAGGGCAGGGTAAGCGCAGCTACATCAGGAACCGCCGAGGTGGGACCTGCTATTGTTGCAAGCACCCTGACCACTATTATCGTTTTCTTCCCGGTTGTTTACATGGAGGGAATTACCAGTCAGCTTTTCCGCGATCAGGCTCTTGCCGTGGGTTCCGCCCTTCTTGCAAGTCTGCTCGTGGCTGTGACTGTGATCCCTGCTCTGGCTGCAAGAATAAAGAAAAGCAAAGAAACCGAGGATGTTACCGGTGGCATGAAAGAGAAGTACGCCGGATCCATGGACAGACTCTTGAACAGAAGAAAGAGAGTGCTGCTGGTTACTTTCATTATAACAGCAGTGGCGTTCTTCGGAGCTTCCCGGTTGCCTATGCAGCTTCTTCCTGATACCCCTGCAGATCAGCTTGAAATGACATTCAGTGCTCCGGAAGGTACTTCCATGGAGCAGCTTGTTGATCTTTCTGCTGCTGTGAATGAACTTGCCGGTCTTACTGGAGCTCAGTGGACCAGTGGCCGTATCGGTGTTCGGGCAGATGAAGGAGTGGATGCACTTTCAGTAAGTTCATTCGAAAATGCTGATGCTGCAAATGATGCGATTCTTCCCATTCGCAATGGCTGGAACAATGCGTTCAGTTTCCCTCTTCAGGTAGGCCCCAGGGGAACATTGCTGGGAGAAATTCTCGGTGGTGGAAGTGGCTTCACTATTTATGTTGAAGGCGAAAGCATTGACACAGATCTGAATGCAGCCCTGATACTTGCTGAAGCCTCTCAGAATGATGTTGATGGAGTGATAAGTGCCGATGTTAACTATCTGCCGGGAAAACCTGAAATTGTAGTTCGACCGGACAGAGAGCTCCTTGAGCTTCTCAACC
Source organism: Candidatus Sabulitectum sp. (assembly GCA_029940175.1). Classification (GTDB taxonomy): domain Bacteria; phylum Fermentibacterota; class Fermentibacteria; order Fermentibacterales; family JCC-6; genus Sabulitectum. Next base: position 3,122 of record JAOZRM010000075.1, read on the forward strand.
TTACTGCAAACGATGTTGCAGATTATCTTGAAAGTCTTTCCAGAGGCATAGTCGCCACAACCTACTACAGACAGGATGAAAAGGTGGATGTGATGCTGCTTGCCGGCAGTGGCGAGGGAATTCCCGTCGATTCCATTTTTCAGCGTTCTGTTCAGGTGAATGGAACTCTCTTCCAGGTGGACAGACTGGTTGATACTTATGTAAGACAAACCCCCGGCTTCATTGAACACTACCAGGGCAATCGTGCAGTTGGTGTTTACATTCAGGGAAGTGGAACCAACTTGGCCGGAACCGCGGAAATGATCACGAATTTATCTGACTCTCTCCTTGGCGGGGAGCCCATTAAACTTAGAACAGGTGCTGAGATCGAAGAAATGGAAAGAACTGCTTCCAGCCTGATTCTTGCAGCACTGCTGGCTATTGCACTTGTTTATGTTCTTCTGGCCGTTCAGTTCGAATCGTTTATTGAACCGCTTATCATCATGATAACCGTACCTCTTGGCGTTATTGGCGTTGTAGCCGGTCTTGCCGCCTTTGGGCAGAGCTGGAATGCTCTTTCGGGTATAGGGTTGGTGATACTGTCTGGAATTGTGGTGAATGACGGAATTCTTCTTGTGGAGAGAATAACGCAGTTGAGAAAAGCTGGATTGCAGGTCCGACAGGCAGTGATCGATGCAGGCAGAGACAGGTTCCGCCCTGTTCTGATGACCACGGTAACAACAGTTCTTGGCCTTCTGCCCATGGCTATAGGCTTTGGTGAAGGAGCAGAACTCAGACAGCCACTGGCCATTGCAGTTATCAGCGGAATCACAGTGGCCACTCTTCTTACTCTTGTGATAGTTCCAGTGCTTTACAGTGTACTGGTAAGAGAGAAGAGCAACTCGTGATAGCAGGTCTGCTCAAACGACCCCGGGGAACTGCTATTGTCTACCTGGCTCTCCTGGGTCTGGCTGTTGTGAGTTTCTTCAGAATTCCCATTGAGGGGTCTCCCAGTACGACGCTTCCCGAACTGAATGTTGTTACAGGGTGGTTCGGTGCAGATCCTGAAGCTGTATGTGAGCAGGTAACCAGACCAATAGAGGAGGCTGCCAGACAGATCCGTGGAGTTATGGACGTTTCTTCTGCTTCCAGCGAAGGTCGAAGCAGAGTCACCGTATCATTTGCCCAGGGTACAGACATGGATGTTGCATCAATGGAGCTTACCGAGCGCATATCCATGATCCGGGATGACATGCCGGGTAATGTTTCAGCCAGTACCATAACCCAGGCAATACCCAGAGAAATGGAAAGTGAAGGTTTTCTTATCTACGCCATTACCGGCGCAGAGAAATCCATCCTGAAGAATCTTGCTGAAGATGTTGTTGTTCCAGGTCTGGAACGGATAGACGGGGTAAGTTCTGTAATTGTTGAGGGACTTGGCTCTGAAGAGATCCTGATTGACATTGATATGGAAGCCCTCAGCTCTCTTGACCTGACCCTGGCACAGGTTGTTTCTTCCATCCAGAACGGGATTGTTGACCGTAATGTAGGAGTAGTGACTGATGTTACCGCTCTGGAAACAGTTCTTCGGGTATCCAGTGTACCAATGTCTCTCTGGGAGATGGAACAGCTTGTTGTGAAGCGAACTGGAACAGATTTTGTTACTCTTGATGACATTTCTCATGGTATTTATCAGAGTTACTCGGAAAACTCAGGATTGATATTCCGATACAACGGTCTTGATCAGATCACAATGGAACTTGATCGTACTGCAGGCAGTAATGCGGTTCGGGTTGCCTCTGTTGTTAAAGATGAAGTTGAGAGAATTCAGCAGGATCTTCCAGAGGGAATTGAGCTTAACATAGTAGAGGATGGTACTGAAACAATCACTGACGACCTCAGTGCCCTCTCCTGGCGAGCTCTGGTTTCTCTGGGGTTGATCATGCTGATTCTTCTTCTTCTCAATCCCAGTCCACTGACCACTCCTCTGATTCTCAGCTCTATTCTGTTCAGCAGTGCCCTTGCTGTTACCGCTGTGTTTCTTGCCGGCTACAGTATCAATGTGCTTACTCTCAGTGCCCTTGCCATTGCATTCGGGCTGCTGGTTGACGGTGCTGTGGTGGTGATGGAGGCAATTGCCTACCGTCGCAGGCAGGGAATGAGCCCTCTGGAGGCAGCTGCAGTGGGTGCCAGAGAAGTAGCCATACCTGTTCTTGGCGGTATACTTACAACTCTTGTTGCACTGGTTCCACTGCTTGCCAGCGAGGGTGTTCTTCGTATTTACTACAGACCTTTCGCATTTACCGTTGCAGCTACTCTTATGGCGTCATATGCCGTCTGTCTTACATTTGTCCCATCAATAGCCGGACACTGGAAAAAAGCTAACTGGTATCGCCAGAGGAAATGGGACAGGACTCTTGCCAGGGGAGTGGCCATTCTTCACCACAAGCCATGGATTCCTGTAATAGTCACAATTCTTCTTATTGCCGGCGCTACTTATGTTCTTCTTTCAAAAGTTGAGCATGGCCAGACATGGAATTTTGGAGGAGACAGGGATTATCTGTATATCTCATACGCTTTTCCTCCTGGAACTCCCCAGGATATCTCTGATGAAGTTGCAACTCGCTTTGAAGAGATCGTTGCCAATCGTGATGGTATCATCTCAACCAGAACAACTGTTTACGGTGAAAGCGGTGTAGTTTTCTGCCAGTTTGAGCAGGAAGCTCTCTGGGATGGTACTGCTCTTCAATGCGAATCTGAGGCAATTGCTCTTGCTACCACAATCGGCGGTATTCGCAGGATCTGGGTCGGAGGAGTTAGCCCTGAGGGCTACTGGCGCAGTACTGCAAGTGCCGGTATGATGCAAACCGTTGAACTTCGCGGATTTGACTATGAAGGCTTGAAAGGTATCGCTGTGAATCTGCAGGCTCTTCTTGAACGGCATCCCAGAGTAGAGGAAGTGGACATCAACTGGAACGGCAGAACCCCTAACCGGGATCAGCTTGCCATTGTATTTGATCGAATTGAACTTGCAGATCTGGGTATCAACCCCTATCAGCTTGTTATGGCGTTGAGATACAACATGGCAGGCGGGTACGGAGCCCAGGTTAGAATTGCCGACGAGACCACTGACCTTACATTCCGTCTTGAGGGTCAAAAAGACCCGGAGCTCAGTGAAATACTCGATAGCAGAATTGCTACCCGTGATGGCTTTATGCGTATGCGCGATATTATCAGTATAGATACCGTGGGTGTTCAGGGATCGGTTGTAAGGGAAGACGGTGAGTATGTACGAACAGTAGCCTACTCATTCATGGGTGCAGAAAGAATGGCAGCCCGTTTCCGGAATTCCCTGCTTACAAGCCTTGAGCTTCCTTCAGGATACCGGGTGTATGAAGACACAACTTTCCTTCCTGACTGGCTTGCAGAAGAAGAGGGCATAGACATGAACCTGCTTGTCGTTCTTGCAATTCTGGCCGTATTCGCAGTCACTGCCATTGTCTTTGAAAGCTTCACGGCACCTCTTTATGTACTTGCAGTAATTCCCATGGCTCTTGTGGGGGTCGCGGCCGGTTTCTGGGCATTTGACCGGATATTCAGTCCGGAAGCCTATGTGGGAAGTGTATTCCTTGTGGGAATAGCAGTAAACAATTCAATATTATTAGTAGATAGTTTCGAAAAGAAGAAAAGAGCAGGCATGGATCTGCGTCAAGCAGTTGATGAGGTTGTAGGAGAACGGCTGAGACCTATTCTTCAGACAACTGCCACAACAGTACTTGGGCTTCTCCCTCTGGTTCTGTGGCCTATATCAAACCAGGATCTCTGGGGAACTCTTGCCTTTACTGTTGTGTGCGGTATGGTTATCTCAACACCGCTGGTGCTTGTCACATTGCCCGCTCTTATTCAGATCACTTCCCGGAGGAGGGAAAAACATGTTCAAGTTCCGGAGAATTAGTCTTTTTCTGTTTGTCTTAAGTTTTGTTCTTTTCTCCGGATGTGGAGAGGAGGAAGAGCTGGAGAGAGAAACTCTTGAACCTTCACCTCTTCCTGTTACCGCTTCAGTTGTAAGCGTTGATGTTCTTTTTGAGGTGATAACCTCAACTGGAAGAGTCTCCAGCAGACGAACTCAGAGCCTCACCGCACAGATCCAGGGAGAGGTTGTACAGGCTCCCGAATTTGAGGGAGAGACATTCTCTGAGGGATCCGTAATTTTCAGAGTGGCCAGTGGACAGCATGCATCCAATCTGTCATCAGCCAACAGCGAATACAGAAATGCTGAAGCTCTCTATCAATTTGAGATTGACAACTACAGAGGTGAAATAACCGATGGTGTGCGAAGTATGCTTCGTCAGACCACAGGTCTGGAGTCTGCATCCGCCAGCTTGTCCAGCGCCAGAACTCAGTACGGCAACTCCGCTGTTTCCGCAGGATTCAACGGTGTTATCTCTGATGTTACAGCTCAGGAGGGAATGACCGTTTATCCCGGTTCGCCCCTTGGAACTCTTGTAGATCCCTGGAGCCTTCAGGTGGAGGTTGATCTGGACGAGAGGCAACTTGCACAGTGTGCACCGGGCTTGAAAGCCTTCGTAATAATTCCATCGTTGAACGATACTGTTCTTGTGGGTGAAGTAAGATCAGTATCTCCTGTGATTGATCCCGGATTCAGATCCGGAACAGTTGTGGTTGATGTTCCACATGTGCCCAATCTTCGCCCCGGAGCCACTGCCAGAGCAGAGATCGTTGTTGCAGAGCATGCTGGATCACTTGTTATTCCAGAGCAGGCAGTTCTTATCCGTGATGACCGGCCCATGGTATTCCGGGTTGTAGACGGGCATGCCGACTGGGTATATGTAACTCTGGGGCCTGCCGGCCGTGGCTTTGTGGCCATAACAGAGAATCTCGCTGAGGGAGAGACTGTTATCACTAGCGGTCATTATTCCCTGGCCCACGATGCGCCTGTGGCTGTGGTGAATTAACACACACCAGGTCTGTCATTGCAGAGCCCCGGCTTGCCGGAGCTCTGCATGTAAAGACAATTGTTCTTGATTTGTCTTAGTAAGGATCACAATACATATTAGAAGCATGAAGAAATTACTATGTTCTGTAGCTACACTTCATTATGGATTATTTAATGGTCTGTAATTCGCTGTGATCGCCCATCTTCTTAAACGACCCAGGGGAACCGCAATAGTCTATCTGGCTCTTCTGGGGCTTGCCGCAGTAAGTTTTCAAAGAATTCCAATTGAAGGATCTCCCACTACGACCCTGCCTGAATTGAATGTTGTCACCGGATGGTACGGTGCAGATCCGGAAGCTGTATGCGAGCAGGTCACTCGACCTGTAGAAGAGGCATCCAGGCAGATACGCGGAGTTCTGGATGTTTCTTCAACTTCCAGTGCCGGTCGCAGCGTGGTAACTGTGTCATTTGCTCAGGATACCGATATGGATGTGGCTTCCATGGAGCTTACCGAGCGTATATCCATGATCCGGGACGACATGCCGGGCAATGTCTCAGCCAGTACCATTACCCAGGCCGTACCCAGGGAAATGGAAAACGAAGGTTTTCTTATCTATGCCATTACCGGTGCGGAGAAATCCATCCTGAAGAATCTTGCTGAGGATATTGTAGCACCGGAACTGGAATGTATTGATGGTGTCAGCTCGGTGATGGTTGAGGGGCTAGGATCCGAGGAGATTTTGATCGACCTGGATATGGAGGCTCTCAGATCCCTTGACCTGACATTGACGCAGGTGGTTTCTTCCATTCAAAACGGGATTGTAGACCGCAATGTGGGAGTTGTTACTGATATTACTGCCCTTCAAGCTGTTCTAAGAGTGTCATCTGTACCTGGTTCTCTCTGGGAGATGAAACAGCTGATTGTGAAGCAGATCGGTACAGACTTTGTTACCCTTGATGATGTATCCCACGGTATCTACCAGAGTTATTCGGAGAATTCAGGATTGATCTTCAGGTACAATGGTCTTGATCGGATCACCCTGGAGCTTGATCGTTCTGCAGGAAGCAACGCAGTAAGGGTTGCCGCTGTGGTAAAAGATGAGGTTGAAAGAGTACGGCTGGATCTTCCCGACGGCATCGAACTGGATCTTATTGAGGACGGCACAGAGGCCATCACCGATGACCTGAATGCCCTGTCCTGGCGAGGTCTGATATCGCTTGGGTTGATCATGCTTATTCTTATGCTTCTCAATCCCAGTCCACTTACTACCCCCTTGATCCTCAGCTCGATCCTCTTCAGCAGTGCCCTTGCAGTTACTGCTGTGTTTCTAGCCGGTTACAGCATTAATGCGCTCACTCTGAGTGCTCTTGCCATTGCTTTCGGGCTTCTGGTTGACGGTGCTGTTGTGGTGATGGAGGCAATAGCCTATCGGCGCAGACAGGGAATGAGCCCCCTGGAAGCCGCAGCAAAGGGTGCCGGTGAAGTGGCCATGCCTGTTCTGGGTGGAATACTTACAACACTTGTTGCACTGGTTCCTCTGCTTGCCAGCGAGGGAGTTCTTAAGATTTATTACAAGCCTTTTGCCTTCACCGTTGCTGCTACTCTGCTGGCATCTTATGCGGTGTGCCTTACATTCGTTCCATCCATTGCCGGGCACTGGAGAAAGGGCAACTGGTATCGTCAGAGAAAATGGGACAGAACCCTTGCAAGGGCAGTTGCTGTTCTTCACCACAAACCATGGATTCCAGTGATAATTACCATTCTTCTTATTGCCGGATCGGTTTACGTACTCACTGCAAAGGTGGAGCATGGCCGCACGTGGAATTTTGGTGGAAGCAGAGATTATCTTTACATATCCTATTCATTTCCTCCTGGAACCCCTCAGGAGATATCCGATGAGATCGCCACCCGTTTTGAGCATATTGTAGCAGGTCGCAGCGGTATTCAATTTACCAGAACAACAGTGTTCGGAGAGCGGGGGGTGATCTACTGCGTTTTTGAGCCTGAAGCATTGTGGGATGGTACTGCTCTGCAGTGCGAAGCTGAGGTTATGGCACTTGCGACTACAATTGGAGGTTCGGAACGAATCTCTGTGTGGGGCATAAGCCCGGAGGGTTACAGAGGCGGCGGCGGCGTCAGCGCCGGCATGATGCAGACGGTGGAGCTGCGTGGTTTTGACTATGAGGGGCTGAAGGGTATTGCTGTGAATCTGCAATCTCTTCTTGAACGACATCCCAGAGTTGAGGAAGTGGACATCAACTGGAATGCAAGAATCGCAAACCGGGATCAGCTTGCCATAGTGTTTGATAGAATCGAGCTTGCCGATCTGGGCATCAACCCTTACCAGCTGGTTATGGCACTAAGGTATAACATGGCCGGTGGATACGGGGCTCAGGTTAGAATTGCTGATCAGACCACTGACCTTACATTCCGGCTTGAAGGTCAAAAAGACCCGGAGCTGAATGAAATTCTGGATAGCAGAATTGCTACCCGCGACGGCTTTATGCGCATGCGTGACATCATCAGCATTGATACTATGGGGGTCCAGGGGTCTGTTATCAGGGATGACGGAGAGTATGTTCGTACAGTAGCATACTCTTTCATGGGTGCTGAGCGTATGGCTGCCCGATTCCGCAATTCTCTGCTTAACAGCCTTGAACTTCCTTCCGGATACAGGGTACACCAGGATACCACCTTTCTTCCTGACTGGCTTGCGGAAGAGGGGGGCATAGACATGAATCTTCTTGTTGCACTTGCGATTCTTGCGGTGTTTGCAGTAACTGCCATAGTCTTTGAAAGCTTTACAGCGCCTCTGTATGTACTGGCGGTGATTCCCATGGCTCTGGTGGGGGTTGCGGCGGGTTTCTGGGCATTTGACCGTGTATTCAGCCCTGAGGCCTATGTTGGAAGTGTGTTCCTTGTTGGAATTGCAGTAAACAACTCAATTCTTTTGATAGATAGTTTTGAAAAAAAGAAAAAAGCCGGTATGGATCTGCGTAAGTCGGTTGATGAGGTTGTTGGAGAGAGGCTCAGGCCAATACTTCAGACAACTGCCACCACGGTTCTTGGTCTTCTCCCGCTTATACTGTGGCCGATCTCAAATCAGGACCGCTGGGAAACCCTGGCGTTCACCGTTGTTTGCGGTATGGTTATTTCTACCCCCCTTGTACTTGTCACATTACCGGCACTTATTCAGGTCACTTCAAGGAGAAAGAAAGTTACTCGCTCCGAGAAGTAATTTTCTCGTGGTTCTGTTTCCGGTATAGTTACTGTGAAATGCTGGAAAAACACAAGTGTAACGGTACCTTCCTTTCCACTGTCCTACTGTCAGAAACCTCTAAACAGAAAGGATAGAAAAATGGATGCATTCATACCCATAGTTGCCATCACAACATCCATTGGTGTGCCTGCTGCTGTGATAGTCATAGCGTTGTTTGTTTCGCACAAACGCAAGATAGCAAGGTACAAGGTGATAGAGAGAGCTATTGAGAGTAATGCAAACCCGGAAGTTATTGAGCAGCTTGTTGCCACTATTGGTGAAGAGGACAACAAGAAGAGAACTCCTCCCCGGCAGAGGAACCTTATTCACGCAACGATACTCCTGGCCCTTGGAATTGGCTTCTTTGCCCTCAGGTTCATTATTGGTGGAACTGATATTGAGGGAATGCTGGCTGTAGGTGCAATTCTTACAGTGCTCGCCATTGCCAAGTTCATCATTGCCTTCTTCATCCTCAAGAAGGATCCAGAGTAGTTGTGAGTGAATTGACAACGAAGCTGGTGCAGGCTGCCATGAAGGGCAACAGGGATTCCTACGGTATTCTTGTGAAGAACTACACTGGCTTCGTTTATACCATGGCTCTTCGCATGACAGGTGACCATCACATGGCAGAAGACCTCTGCCAGGATACTTTTGTAAAGGGCTGGATGAAACTGAAAAAACTGCAGGAACCTGCGGCATTTTCCGGGTGGCTTGCCACCATTGCCAGAAGAACCTGCCTGAACGCCGTTGAAAAGAGAAACAGAAAAATGGAGGTGGGTGAGGAGGAGGCAGTACTGGTGAACTTGAATCCAACTCTGCCAACCTCATACGATCCTTCAAGGGTGATACTTGAAGAGGCCGTAGCTCAGCTTTCCCTCCGTGACAGACAACTGATCACTCTCAGTTATTTTCAGGAGCTTTCCTCTAGTGAAGTAGCCGAGGTGATGGAGATACCCGCCGGGACTGTTAGAGTGTATCTTCTGAGAGCGAGAACGAAACTGAAAGAAATATTGAAGGAGAGAGAAAATGAACTCCTGGGGTAACGACAGACTGGAAGAAAAGATTGATGAGATGCTGACTTCCAGCGTCAGCCGCGGATCTGAGCCGAGAGGTTTCAGTGTTAGATTTATGCCCCGCCGTCCCCTGTTTCCATGGATTTCTGTGATTTATGTAGTGGCAGCAGCAGTAGTGCTTGGCTTCTTCATGTCACAGTGGCTTAATGGACAGAACCTTGAAAACATCGACTATAGATCCATGTTTTCAATTGAAAGACTATCCGGTCTGTTTTCCGGAGCGACCTCCGGAGAGTTGATGTCCGGTCTGGCGATAATTCTGGGGCTTGGCGGAGCTATTTTGGCATTCCTGCCTGAAAAACAGCGGGGACTCAGACACTTATTGTAACAGGCATCAGATCATGGTGTCTGTTACCTTGTTTGGATTCCACTTATCAAGGGTTCTTGTGTTTTTCCAGTTCTTCTGCATCGGCGTTGTCTCGAAGGCGTTTCGATGCTTTTTATCTGAATAAGGTCTGAAAGGTGAATGATATTTACTTGTATTCCATCAAGAAGAATCTCTTTACTGTTTTTAAAGATTGCGTTATTGCTCATTCCAATCAGGTGTGTTAACAGATCGATCCTGTTTGGTTCAACCCCGAGATGTATTGCAGCCCCTTCTTTTTCAAACAATTCCTGTGGTATTCCAGCATTACCAAAACCGAATGCCTGTAATGCGCTCATTATGCTTTTCGCAT